>JBQELM010000056.1:686-5147 GCA_052103915.1 Mycetocola sp.
CGCCGGGACGGCACGGGCACAACACAGACAACGGGGTCCGCCGCTAACCGGAAAGCTCCGTGGGGTTTAGCGCGATCCCGGTGTGACCAGTCCGGCGTCGTACGCGGCGATAACGGCCTGAACCCGGTCTCGGCACTCCAACTTGCTCAGGATTTTGGACACGTGCGTTTTGACGGTTTGCTCCGAGATGAACAGGGCTGAGGCGATCTCACCGTTGCTCTTGCCCTGGGCGACCTCGGTGAGAACCTCGCGTTCCCTGTCGGTGAGGCCGTTCAGCGTGACCGCGTCGGTTGCGACGGTGGCTCGCGTGCGAGCGAACTCCTCAATGAGGCGGCGGGTAACCGTGGGGGCCAGAAGCGCTTGCCCCTCCGCGACGACGTGCACCGCTGCGACCAGCTCATCGGGGAGAGCGTCTTTGAGGAGGAAACCGCTGGCTCCGGCCCGGAGCGCGTCGTGAACGTACTCGTCGATATCAAAGGTGGTGAGCACAAGAACACGCGGGCGATGAGGGTCACCGGTCCGGGGCGACACAAGCTCGCGGCACGCGTCAATGCCGTTCATGACGGGCATGCGGATGTCCATGACCACAACGTCCGCGTGCTCGCGCCGAGCCAGCGGGATCGCCTCAGCGCCGTTTGTTGCCTGACCAACAACCTCGATCCCCGGTTGGGCGTTGAGGATGGCCGCGAAGCCGGCACGGACCATGGCCTGGTCGTCAACGATGAGCACTCTGATACTCACGAGTGGTGTCCTTCCGTGGGGGCGAGGGGGAGTCGAGCGTGGACGTGGAAACCGCCGTCAGGAGTGGGCCCGGAACTGAGCGAACCGTCGAGCAGCCGCACGCGTTCGCTCATTCCGATCAGGCCATAACCGCTGCCCTGAGTGCTCGCATCGCTGAGTGCGGTGCTGGGGCCCCTGGCTGAATCGACGCGTGGTGCCGGTACGGCTGTGTTGTGCACGGTGACCAGAAGCTCCGACTCCGTGCGCTCCACCGTGACGGTGATGGCCGCGCCGGGTGCGTGGCGCAGCGCGTTACTCAGGGCTTCCTGGACAAGCCGGTAGGCGTTGAGGGCACACACCGGAGGAACATCACCGAGTGGTGCGGGTCGGCTGGAGTAGCTAATCGGTGTGCCGGTGTCCCTGACGGAGGCGACGAGCTCGGGGAGCCGTGTCAGGTCGGGCTGAGGCTCGGTGTGGACACGTTCCGTGTCGTCACGGAGCAGGGACAGGATGCGGCGCATTTCTGACATGGATGAGCGGGCCGCACTGCTGATCTGGGCGAACTCGTCCCTCACGTCCGGGGGCACATCGCTGAGCCGGTAGGGCGCTGAGCTCGCCTGGACCTGGATGAGGGAGAGCCCGTGTGCCACTACGTCGTGCAGCTCACGTGCGATGCGGGTTTTTTCTTCAACGGCTCGGAGCCGTTCGTGCTCGTACTCCGCTTGGCGGCGCTCCGTCAGCAGCTGACCGCGGATGCGGCTGCGCTGTGCGGTCAGAAGGCTGACGGCCAGGACAAAAGCACCGTTGCTCAGGAAGGTGATGATGCTGACGTTGGCCAGAGCCAACTCGTCGGTGCGGCCCAGGTTGAGCCAGATCTGGACGATCGCGATGCAGGCGGGGAGTGTCCAGGCCGCGAGTCCGTAGGGCAGGCGCGCCCGGAGGCCAAGGACGGTGATGACGGCGAGCTGTGTGAGCAGCGTTGTGACACCGATGGGCCAGAGAACGCCGGAACCTGACGACGCAAAAACACCGAGTGCCGCCACCGTTCCTGTTGAGGCGACAACGGCGGTCCGTGGCCAGGCGGTTGCGGCGAGAATGCTTCCGGCGTGAAGAACAGCCAGCACCAGCGCGATGGCGACGGGCACACCGTAGAACACCGCATTGAGGGGAGCGGAGACGCTGGCGAGGGCAATCGCGACGAGTGTGAGCGTGATCCAAGCCCACCGGGGAAGTGGCGCGGCCGGGTCGCTCGGGGATGTCATGAGTCAACTGTCTCACTGATGCGCGGATCCGGATGAACCGTCGTGGTTGCCACCGGTGTCGGTGTTGCCGTTGCCGTTGCCGTTGCCGTTGCCGTTGCCGTTGCCGTTGCCGTTGCCGCCGTCGTTGCTGCTGCAGTGGTCGCTGGTGTCACTGTTCGTCGTGGTGTCTGCGAGCTGGTGGTCTCCGTCGACGGGCGGGAGCGGAACCCGCGGAACGCTCGCCGCCCCAGCTCGATGAGAGCACCCAGGATCAGCGCAGCGCCCATGCCGATGGCGGCGCCCAGCAGCGGGTGGCCGTCCACCCAGCTTCCGGCGAGGAGGCCAAGCGCAACGGATACGGTTGCCCAGCTGGCTCCGGCGAGCGCGGCGAGCGGGACAAACTGCCGGGCGGGCAGCGCGGTTGACCCTGCGGCGAGGTTGACGGCGAGGCGGCCAACGGGGATGTAGCGGGCGGTGAGTAGATACAGGGCCGGCCGCGCGGCCAGGCCCGTGCCCGCGCGAGTGATCGCTGCGCTGAGTTTTGGGCCGCGGAGCCACCGGACGCGCTCAGCGGTGAACCTGGTGCCAAGTGCGTAGGCGATGCTGTCTCCGATCAGCGCGCCGAGTGCGCTGACAACGATGAGTGCAACGAGTGAGGGATGCCCCGTTCCCGCGCTGACAGCGGCTACAGCAACGATGATCGTCTCACTGGGGCAGGGCGGAAAAAACCCATCAACGATGACCACAATCCCCACGATCACAAGGATCCAGGGGGACTGCGTCGCCTGAAGAATCGTCTCGGTGATGACGTCCATATCGGCCTCTCTGTTGCGTGAGTTTTCACGCTAGATCGCCGGTGGTCCCGGGCACATCGGTACAAAGAGTGGTGTGCGCTCCCTCGTGTGTATGACGCTGGTGTGCGTGGGTCACCCCGCGGAGGGAGGGGAACCGCGCGAAACGACGCAGACCATGAGCGCGGTCCGGAGCGGCACACCTATCGTCGTGATCTGCTCTTCTGCGAGGTGAGCCACGGCCGGAGCAGCCCGGTCACCCAGGGGAGGACAAAGTAGGCCATGAGCGGGGTGAGGGTTGCCGTTGTGATGAGCACCCTGACCATAACGGGAATCTGCTCCCAGCCGGGAACGATGAGCGGGACGAGCATCGTGAATGCCAGGTTGAGCGGGAAAAACCCGAGCCAGATACTGATCGCCTGTTTCCAGCGCGGCGGGGGAGATGGCACGGTGGGGACAGAATCGGTGACTGTCCCGTCGGCTGCAATGACCGGGGTGTGGGGAACATCAAACCACCCCTCGATGCCCGTTCGTTTTTCGCTGCGGCGTTGGTGCATGAACTCCTGCCCGCTGCTGAGCCACCAGCTTCGTTCACGCGAAACTTCCCAGTTGTGGAGTGTTGATGCGTCTTCAAACCGGTACAGCATGTGCCAGGTGTCGGATTCGGGTCCGGTTCTCACCCAGCCCGAGCCGAGGAAGCCGGGATACTTGTTGGCCAGGTTGATGCCGGCCTGGACCCAGATGGTGGCTTCAGAGATGCGTTCGGGATCGACCGTCCGCTCAATAGCCACCGTGATTGGTGTGTGTGCCATAGCTTCAGCATGCGTGATCACTGTTTCGGGGAGGTAACTCGCGTGTTGTTCCTGAGCGCGTTTGCCGCGCTGTGACGGCGCTTTTGAGGGCGGGGAGAGGTCGAATCCGGGTGGCATAGCGGTGGCGGGGTGACAGAACCGATGCAACCATGTACCGTTAGTAGGTCGGCTCTAGACGTAGCGTTTACACGCGATAGTGGGTTTTTGTCAGTCTGGTGGGCCGGTTTCGACGCGAAAACGCGTACGAATTCACGCGATGTGAACGGTCCCGGCCAGAGTAAGCCCGGGTTTGAGTAGGGCGGTTTTTGCCGTGTGCTCAGTGCTGTTTCATGCAGATCTAAAACCCGGAAAGAATCATGCCTAAGAACAAGAAACCAGCTGGCGGCCGTCCCGCCAAGAATTTTGACCCGTCCTACAGCGAGCGTCGCCCCGGAGCGAAGAGCTCGCAGCGCCCCGGTAGCCGGAGCCCCGGACACCGCGGTTACCGTGCCGAGGATCAGGCGCCGCGCAAGGCTCGGTGGAACGCCGATGAGCGTGCCGCACGGTCGGCCGACCGTGCCGAGGGTGGCCGTGGACCCCGTTCCTTTGACCGTGACGACCGTCCGCGGCGTTCCTTCGACCGGGATGACCGGCCGCAGCGTTCGTTCAACCGTGACGACCGGCCGCAGCGTTCCTTTGACCGTGATGACCGTGGTCCCCGTTCGTTCAACCGGGATGACCGCCCGCAGCGTTCGTTCAACCGTGACGACCGCCCGCAGCGTTCGTTCAACCGTGACGACCGTCCCCAGCGCTCCTTCGACCGGGATGACCGGCCGCAGCGTTCGTTCAACCGTGACGACCGCCCGCAGCGTTCCTTTGACCGTGATGACCGTGGTCCCCGTTCGTTCAACCGGGATG
>JBQELM010000056.1:5247-9293 GCA_052103915.1 Mycetocola sp.
TCAACCGTGACGACCGCCCGCAGCGTTCGTTCAACCGTGACGACCGTCCCCAGCGTTCCTTTGACCGCGACAGCCGTCCGCCCCGCACTGACCGTGGCAGCGACTTTTACCCGAAGCGTGACGCGGCCAAGTCCTTCACCCCGGCGGACGATGTTGTGCTCGAGCGTCTTGAAGCGCAGGCAACCCAGGCCGCTGATGTTGAGGGCGTGACCTTTGGTTCGCTTGGCCTTGGTGGGAACATTGAGCGGGCACTCGCTGAGCTGGGCGCTCCGACTGCTTTCCCCATCCAGGCCGCAACGATTCCTGACGTTCTGGCCGGACGCGATGTTCTGGGCCGCGGTCGTACCGGTTCCGGTAAGACCATTGCCTTTGGTGCTCCCCTCGTGGAGAAGCTGATGGAGAACGGTGGCGGCAAGAAGCGTCAGATGGGCCGCAAGCCCCGCGCGCTGATCCTTGCTCCGACCCGCGAGCTTGCTCTGCAGATCGACCGCACCGTGCAGCCCATCGCGCGCAGCGTTGGCCTGTTCACCACCCAGATCTACGGTGGCGTTCCGCAGCACCGCCAGGTGGGTGCCCTGCAGCGTGGTGTTGACATCATCGTTGGTACGCCCGGTCGTATTGAGGACCTCATCGAGCAGGGCCGTCTTGACCTGTCCGAGGTGACGATCACGGTTCTTGATGAGGCCGACCACATGTGCGACCTTGGCTTCCTTGAGCCTGTGCAGCGCATCATCCGCGAGACCTCTGAGGGCGGCCAGAAGCTGCTGTTCTCGGCGACCCTCGACAAGGGTGTTGCTGCGCTTGTGAACGAGTTCCTCTCCGAGCCCTCGATTCACGAGGTCGCCGGCGAGGACCAGGCGTCGTCAACCATCGACCACCGCGTCCTCGTTGTGGAGCACCGCAACAAGGACCTGCTGATTGAGCAGCTGGCTGACCGCGACGGTAAGACCCTGATCTTCTCGCGGACCCGTGCCTACGCTGAGCGTCTGACCGACCAGCTGGAGGATGCTGGAATCCGTGCAGTTGCGCTGCACGGTGACCTGAACCAGTCGCGTCGTACCCGCAACCTGCAGCAGCTGACCTCTGGTCGAGTGAACGTTCTGGTTGCAACGGATGTTGCTGCGCGTGGTATCCACGTGGACGACATTGACCTGGTTGTCCAGGCTGATGCTCCCGACGAGTACAAGACCTACACTCACCGTGCCGGCCGTACCGGTCGTGCGGGCAAGGAAGGTGTTGTTGTCACGCTGATTCCGCGGTCGCGTCGCCGCCGGATGGCGGATCTGCTTGGCCGCGCTGAAATCGAAGCGAGCTTTGTTGAGGCGGCTCCCGGGGACGACATCGTTCTTGAGCTTGCTGGTGCTCCGACGGTTGAGGAGCTCAGCAGCTAAGTAGCCCTGATTGTGCGGAACGTCCCGTGTGGTGAGACTTCGGTCGATGAACCACCGGGACGTTCGGCATTGGGGCTGGGGCTCTGGCTGGGGCTGACATCGAATGCTGCGCGCCGCGCGTCCGGTGTGACGATGCGGCAGGATGAGAAGGATTCCTCGGTGTTACCGGGGCACACGTTGTTTATGAAGGGATCCCCATGCCGCTCTCCTCCGCACCGTCGGTTGTTGTCGTTGGTTCACTGAACGCAGACATCGTGGTGAGGACCGAGCGGTTCCCCCAGCCGGGCGAGACTCTCGCCGGCGGTGAACTCAGGATCATCTCGGGCGGGAAGGGTGCTAACCAGGCTGTTGCCGCCGCCAAGCTGGGGGCGCGGGTCAACATGGTTGGTGCCGTTGGTGATGACAGCAACGGTGAGCTGCTGCGCGCGTCGATTGTTCGTGCCGGTGTCAACGATCACGGTGTTCGAACGGATCCCAGCCGCGCGACCGGCACCGCCGTCATTACCGTTGATGCTGCGGGGGAGAACACCATCATTGTGTCTCCTGGGGCTAACGGCGGGATCAGTGCTGCATCGGTGCAGGAGGCGGCTGACTCCATCCGATCGGGCGCTGTTCTGTGTCTGTGCCTGGAGATTTCGCTTGATGCTGTGGCTGAGTCTGTGCGGATCGCGAGTGAGTCGGGGGTCAGGGTTGTCCTGAACCTGTCGCCGTCACAGACGCTGCCGGAGGATGTGATCCGCATGGTTGACGTGTTGCTTGTGAACGAGCACGAGCTAGCCGATCTCATCGGCGATGACGCGGTGGAGGCCGGGTGGTCTGCCGTGGCGGAGCAGCTGACGGCTCGAGGGGTTTCTTCCGCCGTTGTCACTCTGGGGGCGCGTGGCTGTGTTGTGCTGGATAACGGGACCGTGGCCGCAGAGATCACGGCTCCTGTTGTCACGGCGGTTGACACAACCGGAGCGGGCGACGCCTTTGCCGGGGCTATTGCAGCCCAGATGGCGAGTGGTGAATCGCTGGTCGCCGCGGCCCGTGTTGCCGTCACCGCCGGCAGCTTTGCGGCGACCGGCGAAGGTGCGCAGGCCTCATACGCGACCTGGGAACAGCTTGCCGAGTTTGCCCGCACACACTGAGCCGTATTCAGCGCTGCCGGTCGCGGGGTCACGGTACCTCAGCCTGCATCGCTAGAACAGTACGGCCAGGTCAGCCGCTGCTCCGACCGGAACTGACGGTGACCCGATGGTGCCGGGACGGGTGCTGCCATGACCGCGGACTCCCGGCTGCTGTTCCCGCTGTGCTCGGCCTGTCGGCCGCGTTGCTTCCACCCCGTCAAATCCGGCAAAACGGACTCGTCGTGTGCCCGCATCACCAAAACCCTGTGTTGGCCCGAGCCGGCCGTCACTGAGCCCATGACGCGCCAGCAATGACTGCATCCGGACTCGGAGGTCGGCGGTGTAGTCACGAGGTGGGAAGGCGCCCGAGCTGTACAGCTCCGAATAGAGGGCAATAAGGTGCGGGTGATTTCGTTGCACCCAGTGCAGGTACCAGGGCTTGACCCCTGACTTGAGGTGAAGTGCACCAAACTGCACAGCTGTTGCACCAGCCTCCGCCACCGCCGCGACCGCTGACTCCAACATTTCATCTGAGTCTGTCAGGCCGGGCAGGATCGGCATCATAAAAACTGCGCAGTCCAGTCCGGCGTCGCGGACAGCGCTGACGGTGGCGAGCCGCGCGGCGGTGGAGGGAGTGCCCGGCTCGATCGACTGCTGGAGTTCCTCGTTAAACACCGCAATGGACAGTCCGATATCGACCGGCACGCGCTCGGACGCGCGCGCAAGGAGGGGAAGGTCCCGGCGCAGCAGGGTGCCCTTGGTCAGGATGGAGAAGGGGGTGCCGCTCCGAACAAACGCATCGATGATCCCCGGCATCAAACGGTATTTACCCTCTGCCCTCTGGTAGGGGTCAGTGTTGGTGCCGAGGGCCACGGGCTCACGACCCCAGGACGGCTTCAGGAGCTCACGATCAAGCACCTCAGCAACATTGACCTTGACCACGATTTGGGAGTCAAACCCGCTGCCCGCGTTGAGCTCAAGGTACTGATGCGTTGGTCGGGCAAAGCAGTACACGCAGGCGTGGGTGCATCCCCGATACGGATTGACCGTCCAGGTGAACGGCATGTCAGACCCACCGGGCACCCTGTTGAGGGCTGACTTCGCCAGAACCTCATGAAAGGTCACGCCGGCAAAATCGGGGGAGGTTACGGCCTGAACGGCATCGCGTTCGTGGTCAAGGCCGAGGAGCGCGTTTGCCTCGGCCTGGGTGCCCCGCTGGTTGTTCCATCGCATGACACGATTAGAACATACATTCGAAGGTTATTGCACCGTTGGTGTGTGGCTGTGGGTTAGGCCGCTGCCATGTGGAGTGTTCCACCGGTGCCACGCGACCGCGGGCGTTCAAGCGGAAGCTGGAGTCCTCGGGCGACGCCGGTGCGGTCGATTCCGCTGGCGATGAGTCTCCCGAGCCAGGTCATCAGGATGGGGGCTCCCACCCAGATGGCGATGTAGATCACCTCGGCGACCGGGGCAAAGTGATGGATGCCAAGGGCAAAGAGGACGGCAGCACCAATGACAACCCCCGCGATCGTTGCGGCAAGATAGA
>JBQELM010000057.1:0-6984 GCA_052103915.1 Mycetocola sp.
CGTGCCCAAGTCCGTACGCTGCGAACCGCCCACCGCCGAGACGTCCGTGTAGGGCTCGTCCCTTCGGAGTCGACTGCGCAAGGCGCTTCCATGAACCGCCGAGTGCTCCAAACTCGTTCTCCGCACGGTCGGCAGGGAGGCCAGTACCGTTGTCACGGACGCTCAAGGCCTCGATGCCGCCAAGCCCACCAAGTTGAAGATCTACATGAACCTCGTCTGCGTCCGCGTCCAGAGCGTTCCACACAAGTTCGAGCAGCCCCGCACGGGGGCTGCTGATGAACCGATCAAGATGATCCGCCGCTGCTATAACTCGTACTCGCCCCATACGCGGATTATCTCATGGACCTGAGGCCCCCTCTCGTGGCCTCTCCATGACGGACCGCATCGAGACACCTCACCAAATGTACTTGCCCGTCACAACGGCTTGCGGTCAAAGATCGCTTTGCTCGGCTGCCGATTGAAGTGACGGAGATCATCGCATCAATCACTTGGCCAGCGGCAGGGCTCTCGCGTCCCGCGTCAGCTTCCTGGGGCTGTGTCCAAGCCGAGAATACGACTTCGAGCAGAGGTAATTACCTGTACCGCGGCATCGTGGGCAACAGCACAAGGATGCGTGGGAGCGAACTCCCTGCCGAGCATCTTGAGAACTTCGCGGCTCACCAACGTCGATGCCGAAAGCGCCCATTGCGCGCTCATGAGCCCCCACCGACCGCTAAGTTCTACGCGATACATGCGCGCCTCCTCATCGGGCTCCACGAAAGCGTTTAGCCCAAGCGATTCGCCATGAGCGACCCCGGATAGATCTGAGTACACGACACGTCCGTTTGCGTTCCACCGGTCTGCCAGTGTCGCGGCCAGTGCTGTGTAGCTCACTTTTCTCGGCGTGCGACTTCCTGTAAGGCGCTCGATATCGTCAAGCATTCCTTGAAGTGCAGCTGGCGCGTTGGAGTCCCGTCCGCGCATCTCGTGTAGGACTGCATCAGGTCTGATGCGCGCGAAGGCCTCCAGCTCCGATACCAGCGCGGAAAGCCACCGAACGATCATCTCTTCATCGTCCTCCGGCTCGATCATCCACCAAGCACGTGCATATGCCTCGACCGCACCGCGCGTGAGGGTTGCAATCGAGAATGCCACGTCTTCGTGAAGGAACGATCTCGCGAGCAGGCGTGAGTGGTCTAGTCCTGCCAGCGTCGCGAAGAGTACGGTTTCAAGAGCATTTCGCCCTGGGTATGGTCCCTGCGAGTGGGATCCGAAGTTCCCTTTTGCCAATCGTTCAGCTCGCGACCCAGCAAGCTCTTCTCCGAAGCCACTCAAAATAAGCGGTTCAAGCTCATCGAAGAATCGGAGAAGCGCTACCGAGAAGGCCGTCCGATCCGCCTGCGACAATGCTCGCGAGCTATCTCCAATGCTATCCATCGCCATACCGCGAGTCGCATATTGAGATAAACATAACGCCGATATTAGCGAACGCCGAGGAGTGAGGACGGGATCATCTTGGCTGTCACTCGCCGCTCCTCGCGCCAGGATCAGCTGCAGACGTACTGTCGCTGCTCATCCAGAAGGTGCTTCGTATGAGCAGTTCAAGCTCCATCACGCAGTTCGACTAGCGTCCTCTGTTGACTGATCTCGTGGTGGGAAGTCGATCCATGCCCACAGGCCGTTGCGGAACGAGAGGTAGCGGTGCCAATAGTTGGACCAGATCCAGAGCGCATCGATGGACTCGAAGCCAGCTGGCGTCGAGGTCGGCAGTGGGAAGTCGTCGGCAAAGAACCGAGCCGGCAGCACATCGTCCGTGGGGACCAAGAATAGGTGACGTTCCGAGACGTCTACGGTGCGCCCTAGTTTGTTGAGATGCGACGCCATGTGCGGTTCGCCATGCCAGGCTTCGACGACCCGAGTGAAGTCGGAGGGGGCGCTATCGACAAACTCCGCGCGTACGGACTGGTAGATCACCACACCCGGATCAAGACGAGTACGTCGAAGCGCACCGAGATCATCGGCAAGGAACCGCGCCAAGTCAACTTCTGCATCAAGCACCACCAGGGGCAAGTCCTCAGGTCGGTCTACCCCGTGGGCATCACATAGCTCAACAGCCCGCAGGACGGCCTGCCGTACGAACCTGTACGGGAAGCTCGTCGCAGCAGCGCGAAACTCCCACGAGCTGGTCGCCGGCCAACGCCAGCCCTCTTTCATCGCCATCCCTTGCCAGGCGATAGATGCCTTTTCAGTGACGAGCGTGACCTCAAGGGCACCCCGCCGTCCGTCGGGCCATTCAAGGAGGAAGTCCACTGCCGCCTGGCGGCCGTCCGTGTCGTGAAGGTGCACCACGGCGCCGGTTTCGTAGCCGACCAAGTAGGCCGCGATTTGCTCGGCCCTGTCAGCAAGCCCCGTCACGCACGCGCCTTACCTCGGAGGCTGGCGAAGTACTCAGTGATCCAATGATGGTCGTAGAACCCGGAACTATTGAGGCTGTGCATCGCGGGAACGATCGTGGGCGAGGTGAGAATGGAATCGCACAGTGGCGTCAGGGCATCTACAACGATCTGGCCAAGATATCCAAGGATCTCGATCTGCCCAGTGGTGTTGCCCAGCAGCACGGGACTCATCTTGCTCATCGCTTCTTGGCCGTCTTCCTTCGGGTCACCAAAGTGGACTCCGCCTTCAACGTGGGCGTAGTAGCGGATGACCTGCTTGGCCGAGAGGTCACGACCCTCAAGCAGACCGACTCTCGCCGCAAGGAACTGGTCCGCCGTCAGCGCCTCAGTCTCAGCGTCGCCGACGAGCTCGCGCCCGCTCAGTCGAACCAGATACCCAAGCGAATCGTCGGCGCCGACAGGAGCCTGCCACGGTCTAATTCGGAACTCGGTCTTGACTTCCTGTCGAGCCCGCTTGACCGTGGCAAGCAACGGCTCGCCACGATCAGTAAGTAGTTTCCGAAGCAACGGCGCAATGCCGAGCAGCTCGTACCGGCTCCGAGAAGCTGGGGCATCACTACGGTCGCGCAGATCAGCAACCGTCTCCACGAACAGCCACTCAGCCAACATCATTTGCGGACCGATGTCTCGTGTCACCACGGCCTCCTTCCGTCCGCAGGCTGGCCTATCGCTTGGATGGCGTAGGCGCCTCAGGTGTGCAGGATCGCCCGTATGTCGACATCGACCCGGACGAGCGAGAATCAAAACCAGTCACACCCCGTGATTGGCCTGCGCTCTCAGTTTACGAGGGCGTTGCGCGTCTCAACTCGTGCCACGGCCGCCCGTAGTCATTGCAGTGCCTTTGTAGCGCTTCGGTTCCTATCGTCCAAAGAAAAGCCGCTGACAACCACGTCCTCACTCACAGAGACCGGCAGGGTGATTGCCATCGGCCCCAGCCCCAGCTCGGTCCTGCCGACCGAGATATCGCCTATCGAGACCTCCTGCGAGAGCGCGGCGCACCCCGACATCACCAGGATCGACGGCAGGACAACGGCCAGCCCGGCCAGAGCTCTTCTCACGGATCCTCCTGCACCCTGGACATCACGAAACACCCACAACCTATCCGCTCCGTGTTTCCAACGAATAACGCAGCACCCACCCGCCCTCTATTGGGGACTGCACACGGCAGCACCCCGGCCCGAGACTGATGGCGGGGACGAGACTTATTCGGAAAGGCTCGTCCCCACCTGAGCCGCGACGGACCGGTCATCACTCATCGTGACGTGCTCGGCAAAAAGCGCTGGCCACGCCATCACGCCGTACGGCGTCCTGGCCACCACCAGCGTGCTGCCCTCGATCAGTTCGTTCAGGCGACGAGCCGTTTTCATCGGATGCGTGCGGTCCTTGGTCCAGGCCAGGATCAGCGTCGGAATCGTGATCTGACGGATCAGCGACTTCGCCGGCAGATTGGTGCCGGCCGCACCCCGCAGCACCGTCGGCAGCAGCTCAGGCGCAATCGTCGGGTACGTCTCCGGCGCAAACGCCAGCGCGGGCGGGACCGGAGCGGTGCGATCCAGCCGGGCGAGCGCCGCAACACCCTGCTGCTCGATCAGCTCGGCGTGCGCGCGATACGTCTCCCCCTGCGCACGGCGACGCTTCCACGCCGTCGGCGGTGTCACCAGCGTCAGACTGGCGAAGCGGTCGGGGTCGGCCACGGCGGCGTGCAGCAGCGTTCCCGTGCCCATGGACGGGCCAACACCGTGCACCCGCTCGCCCGGCGCCACGCGGTCAAGCAGCGCCAGCAGGTCGGCGGCGAGCGCATCCCACCCGTAGTCCGCCTCAGACATGGTCCCCGTCGACTCGCCGTGCCCGCGTGCATCAACGCGCAGCACCCGGTGGCCCCGGATGGCCCTGCCCAGGTCAAGACCCAGCAGGGCGTCCCGCTCACGGCTCGACGTCAGACCGTGCAGCTGGACCACAAGCGGACCGGCAGAGCCATCAACCTCGTAGGCGAGCTGGGCACCGCCACGCTCAAAAATCGGCACGTCAATCCACCGTTCACATTCACGAATTATTGCGGCTCTAGACTACGGCGATGCGGTTAACAAATGTCGCGCAGATGCAGCTGCCGTCGGGTCGTCTGCACAGTTATGGCACGGTCGTGACCGGCGCGCGCGGGCCAGAGCTTCCGATCTCCTTTGACCAGCGACGGCACGTGTCTGCCGGCGACCGGCCGGGATCGTGGATGGCCGTCACGTTCCGGCTTCCGCACGGCACGGGGCTGGATCGGCTTGGTCGGGCCTGGCTGGCGGTGATCGCCCGGCACGGGTCACTGCACTCGGTATTCAGCGTGACCGCCACCCCGACGGCGCCACCGTCAGCCCCGGCCGGCACCCTCCAGTTGCACAGTGTGACCGTGACGGGGACCGGTTGGAGGGAAGAACCCCTCGCCCCCGACCAGCTCAGCCGCGACGCGCTGCGCCTGCTGCTTGATCGGGAGTGCACACCGCTATCGGCCCCGGCGCACCGCCTGAGTGTGCTGACACCGGACCCCGCCGAACCGGATCAGCGACCGGTCGCCATCATTGCAAGCGATCACGCCCACGTTGACATGTGGTCCATGCTTGTCCTGGCCAGGGACCTGGTGCAGGCCCTCTCGCTCCCCGACACCAACACCAACACCAACACGCCTGATCAGCCGGGCGCCCCCACCGCACCCCCTGAGGGCGGCGCGGTACTGCCTCCCGTGGCCGCGTTCTCCGAGCACACCGCGGCGCTCGAGCTGATGCCACCGGCACCGCAGCAGGTCACCGAACGGTGGCGCGACATCCTGGCGGCGGGCGGCGGTTTCATGCCCCGCTTCCCCCTCCCCCTCGGCGACATCAGCGAACCGCGCGCAGAGGTCGTGGAGGTGCACGACGTCCTTGACGGGGTCGCGACAGCGCGCTTTGAGGCCGTGGCCGCCGCGGCGGGGGTCAGACCCATTGCGCTTGCGCTCTCCGGCATGACGGAGGTCACGAATCGGCTGAGCGGTCGACCCCTGCGGGCGGTGTTCCCCGTCCACTCGCGCACGGAGCCACGCTGGCGCGAAGCGGTCGGTTGGTTCATCACCAACGCCGTCATCGAGTGTGCCGACCCCGCCCCGGCGGAGTGTGCCCGCTCCGTGTCTGAGGCGCTCCGGCTTGGTTCTCACCCGCTCGCGCCGATCTTTGCCCCGTACGGCGGCATGCCCGAGGCACCGGGAATGTTTGCGCTGTCCTGGTTGGACGGCCGCCGACTGCCGACCGGTGCCGACACCCCCGAGCTGGCGTCGGTGTCCGCGGTGATCCGCACGGACGGGGTCATGGTGTGGTTCATTGTGAACACCGACGGCCTTCACCTGCGCTGCCGCTACCCCGACACCCCCGAGGCACGCACTTCGCTGCGCCGTTGGCTGGACGAGGTCATCGTGCAGTTCCGCCGGGCGGCCGAGCCGCTCGCCAGCTAGGGGCGGTCTGCGTGGTCGGCCTGCGTGGTCGGCCTGCGTGGTCGGCCTGCGTGGTCGACACCTCGACGGGGACTGTCCATTGCCTGGAAGTGACCTCCGTCGACTGGCCTCTCCGCGACAAGAGGCGCACCATTGAACCATGCCCCGACACCCCGTACGCCCGCTTTTGGGGTGCGCTGTACTCGGAATCCTCGCCCTCAGCGGGTGCGGAATGGCCGCTGGTTCCTCCCCTGACGCGGTCTCTTTTGACCCGAGTGCCGTCTCCTCATCTGGGCCAGCCACCGACTCGGCGGCGTCCTCCGCCGACGGCTCAACGGAGGACGCGTCGTCCACCTCAGCCGCGGACTCGTCGTCGTCCGCGGGAGCGGACTCGTCCGGGTCTGAGTCGTCGGGGTCCCACCTGGGCGATGTCGCGGGGGCGGACAGTTTTGGCAGTGATACGGCGTCAGCTTCAGCCACGGGCTCCGACGATTCGGAGGGGTCCTCGGCATCGTCCGGGGCACACGATCGCGGCGGTTCCCTCTCGGCCACATCGCAGGTCTCACGCGATTCGGAGACCAACCCGTCCCGCACGCAGGGCACCAGCGCCGGTGAGGCGACGCCCGCCTGCACCTTCGACCAGGTCCAGGTCACGCTCACAGACAACGGCGGCCGCTCCGGAGCCGCCGGATCGGCCGAGCGTGACTTCACGCTCCAGTTTGCGAACAGCTCAGCCCGCGACTGCAGCCTGACCGGAGCCCCGGAGGTTGCGGTGGTGTCGGCCAAAAACGGTCAGCAGCAGGGGGCACTGTCTGCCACCTCAGACGACAGCGTGCGGACGATCATCCTAGAGCCGGGAGACTCGGCGACGGCGACGCTTGCCCTGGACTCGGCCGATTCCCCCTGCACCGCCGTTCGTGGCGACGGTCTGCTGGTGTTCCCGCCGGGAAGCGACGTGGCCGCCTATGTTCCACACGCCATTGACGCGTGTGCAACGTCGGGGCACAGCGTGCTGACGGCTTCCGCGGTCGCCGCGAACTAGTTCCTGCGTTCCTGCGTTCCTGCGTTCCTGCGTTCCTGCGTTCCTGCGTTCCTGCGTTCCTG
>JBQELM010000057.1:7084-9290 GCA_052103915.1 Mycetocola sp.
CGACACCACTCTCATTCTTTGGTGTCATGGGTAAAACGCGTTTACCCATGACACTGGAAAAAGAATGCACCCTTTCGGAAAATGCGCGACCGGCTCTCCCCAGACCGGACGTGACGCACACACTCGCGCCAGCTCCCGCACACCGCACACCGCGCATCGCGCACCGCGCACCGCGCACCGCACCGCACCGCACGGACCGGAGCGGACCGGACCGATCAGACCACGTACTCCAGCAGGTCCTCACCCACGGTCCGGAGCGCGTCAACAACCGCGAGTCGTGAACGCAGTTCGTGATCCGCAAAGCTCGCCGCGACAGCGTAGCTCACTCCCGCGCGTGGCCCCGTCAAGACGCCAGCCTCAACCCTGATGTTGCTATCAACGCCGGTCTTGTTGACGAGGGTGAGCCCATGCCGGTTGTCTCGGTGCGCCAGCGGGTCCATGCCAAAGGCAGAGGCAACAAGAGACAGGTCCATGTTGCGGCTGAGCCACTCGGTCACCTGCGCACTGGTGGCCGGGTCAACGATTTCGCCCCGCACCAGGGAACCAAACAACCACGACAGCTCACGCATCGATCCAAGCGAAATGTGGGGAGCGTCGTCGGGACCGCGCTTGGCCCTGACCCGGTCAAGCATGGCCGTCCGTTTGAGGCCGATTGACTCGGTTCGACGCCGCACAGAATCAAGACCAATCGCCCTGACCAGAACGTTGGTTGCCACGTTGTCGCTGGTGGCGGCAACAAGTGTTGCCAGGTCAGCGATGGGGAGCGCAGGAACCTGCAGGTGCTGCCACAGGCCCGTCTCCGACACCAGATCCTGCGGCGAGCGCTCCAAAACACTCAGCGCGGGAAACGAACTGTCCTGCATCTTTGCAGCCACATCGATCAGCAGGAGGACCTTGCCGATCGATGCCGTTGGCATGACGATGTAGTCGTCGACTGCGAGCAGATTCTGCCCCGACCTGATGTCGTCAATGCGTGCCGAAACCTTAACGCCGTTGTGCGCCAAAAACTCCAGCGCCTTCAATCCGGTTGTGAAGCTGTCGGACGACGCCGGAGACACATGGCGGGGGCGACGCCTGGGTCGGGAACGCCTCCCGGTGTTCTGCGTTGCGGACACGCGCCCTCCTGCTTCCCCTGCGGGGATCCCCCGCAACAACCGGCCCCACGGCCATCCGGTCACAACACTCGGACCAGACCGGACGGTCACTCACTGAGTGGGGGAAACCTGAGGTCGTTGGACACCGATTTCCCAAAGATATCCTAAACCGGTCCGCCTGCACGGTTGATCCTCCCCACCCGGAGAACACAGCGCGCGGCGCAGACGACGGGCCGGAGCGGCCCACACGCGGACCGGGGCAGTCCGCACGCCGACCGGCCCCGCGGCTCACCCGACCAGCGGCCCGCCGTGCTTCCAGTAGCCAAGGAACGAGACCCGCGCCTTGTTGATGCCGCCCTCCTCCGTGACATATCGGCGCGTCCGAATGATCGATCCGGCCTCACCCGCGATCCAGACGTACTCGGGGACGGCGGCAGCGTCCCGATGCGCAATCCACTCGGCAACCGCTCGCTCGATGGCCGCCCCCGGCCCGCCGTCACGATCAACACGGTGGACGGTGATGTGTGACGGCACCTGCTCAGTCAGCAGATCGTCGGCGCGGTCACCCACCTCAAGAAAAACGGTCAGCGGGATCTGGCTCTGCATCGCAATGTTCCGCATGGCGGGCAGCGCGCTCTCGTCTCCCACAAGAAGGGCACTGCGGGCCTCGCCCGGCTCCCAGGCCAGCCCGTACCCCGTCCACCCCATCCTGATGTCAGGCCCGGTGATCACCACCCGGTCCCCCGGGCGTGCGGCCAACGCCCACAGTGATGCGGGTCCGGCCGGATCGTGGAGAAGGACGTCAACATCAATCTCACGCTCATCCACTCGGATGGCGGCGGGTGTGTAGGTACGCAGCACGTTCCGGTTGTCCTCCGGCAGTTGCTTCCACCGGGTGTACCAGTTGGAGGGGTGCGGGGTGGGCTCGTCCAGCAGGCCGCACTCCGCGACCACCCCGCCGGGAAGAGGAAGCACGATCTTGATGCGCTGGTCCAGCAGCCACGGGGCGAAGAACCGCAGCGACTCCCCGTGCAGTGTCAGCCTCATGAACCCGGGACTCAGCCGGCTCGTGCGGGCGACCACCAGGTCAAATGCGCTGTACGCCCACGGGC
>JBQELM010000058.1:0-9068 GCA_052103915.1 Mycetocola sp.
AGTGCAATGAACTGCCAGCCCACCAGCGTGGGGATCGCCATGACCGCCACACCCACCCAGAGCAGGATCTCGCCAAAGTAGTTGGGGTGGCGCGACCGCGACCACAGTCCCGTACTGATGAATCGGCCCTCGTTGGCCGGGTCCGCCTTGAAGCGGGTCTTCTGCTGGTCGGCGATGACCTCGATGGCAAAACCGGCGACCCACAGCACAACACCAACGATCAGCCAGGCGTCAATGCCGGGCTGCTGGGCCGAACTGATGGCCACCCACGCCGCCATCGCGGTAAACGACACCCACAGGCCCTGCACGGTCCACACGGTGAGGAAGCGCAGCAGGTTGGGCTTGATCTCGTCAAAACGGTCGTCGGACCCCGAGCGGTGGATGCGCTGGAACAGGAACGAGCCAAGCCGCACAGCCCAGATCACCACAACGGCGGCCAGAACCCAGCCGCGAACGCTCTGCTGCGGTGACGCCACCACGATGAACAGTGTGATGCTGATGTAGCTGAGGCTGCCGGTCAGATCAAAAAAGCGTTCCGTCTGCTTCGCGAACGCCGGGATGAAGGCGATCCACTGGATAACAAACGCAAGTGCAACGGCGGTTGCAAACAGCGGCACACCGTTGATTGTTGCGCTACCGACACTGCCTGCCCAGGCAATCAGCGCCCCGACGACGACCACCGCCACGATGGCGATCAGTGACTGTGCTGGGCGTCGTTGCTCACTCATTGTGTGCTCCAGTGCTGGGGGAAGGGGCACCGTGCTCTGCCCCTGAACGAAGCGGAATCGTGGTGCGCAGCCGAGATCCCAGGCTAGCAGGGGCGGGCATCTCAGCCCGCCGCCAGCCACCGGAGTGCACCGGGCAGGCGCCGAGCGGCACAGTCTGCGATCAGCCGGCCGTTGACTGCCGGACAACAAGTGTCGGCTGGTACAGCACCGACTCCACGTCCGTGCCACCGTCGCGCTGCTGCTGCAGCATGTCGAAGGCGGTCGCACCGATCAGAGCACTCGGCTGGCGGATGGAGCTGAGCGGCACAACCGTAGAGGTGGCAAAGTCGATGTCGTCGTAGCCGATGAGGGCGATATCGCCAGGGACGCTGATGTGGCCGAGGATCGTGAACGCCTGAAGCAGACCGATCGCCAGCAGGTCGTTGGCGGCAAACACGGCATCAGGCCGGTCGGCCTCCGCACGCTCGCGAATTTCCTCGCCGGCTGTCCGCCCCTCAAGGACGGTGAGCGCCGGGCGCGTGATGACCTCAAGGCTGACCCCGGGGTGGGCGGCAACCGCCTCGCGGGCACCCTGCAACCGGTCGGCGACCTGACGGATGTGCTGCGGTCCCGTGACGCAGGCGATCCGGGTGCGGCCCAGGCTGATCAGGTGCTCGGCGGCGATGCGGCCACCGGCGACGTCGTCAACCGCGACGGAGGGAATGCGGGTGTCAGAGGTGACCCGGTCAACCAGAACGATGGGGGTTCCCCGCTCAAAGATGCGGGTCAGGTCGGGCAGGTCCTCGTGCATGGGCGAGATCAGAATGCCCTCGACCCGCTGCTGCTCAAACAGGTCAAGGTAGGCGCGTTCCCTGTCCGTGCTGTTCTCGCTGCTGCCGAGCAGCACACTGAGCCCTGCGTCAACGGCGCGGTCCTCTGCGCCGCGCGCCAGGTCGGTGAAGAACGGGTTACGCACATCAAGGACCACAAGCCCGATGCTTCGGCTGCGTCCCGCACGGAGCTGACGGGCGGCGTCGTTGCGCACAAACCCCAGCTCCTGAATAACCTCCTGCACCCGCTCAACCGTTGCGGCGGAGACCCGCTCCGGCCGGTTAAGAACGTTGGACACCGTTCCGACCGAGACTCCCGCCGCGGCGGCGACGTCGCGCACGCTGACCGTCACTTGCTGTGTCCCCTCGTTGGTTCCGCGACTGCGACCGACCGGGGTGGTGGGTGCTGCGGAGGTGATCCTGCGGGCTGAATGCGCCCTGCCTTGAATCCTCTCACACGGTCGGCATTCGACCACGGGGAGATGACGTTCCGCGCTGCCAGCTTCCGCTCCGGTGTCACCCGCTCAGGGGGCAGGCAAATCGCACAAAGATAACGAGTTGATTGATCGGTTGACGGGACGCGGCGCAACACCGTATGTTCAACACCACACGGACGTGAAACGATTCATGCCCGACCTCAATGTGGAGGAAGCAGACCCATGAACTCTGCCATCGGTCATCCCGGTGCCCCTGCTCTCGAACTGGTCAACGTCGCCAAGGCGTTTGGACCGGTTGTTGCCCTGTCCCAGGCCACCCTACGGGTTGAGCGCGGAAGCATCCACGCGCTCGTCGGCGAAAACGGCGCGGGCAAGTCAACGCTCGTGAAGATCGTTGCCGGTCTGTACCAGCGCGACTCAGGCGAGTTCAGGCTTGACGGCGAGGACGTCAACTTCAGCTCAACGGCCGAATCCAAAAACTCCGGTGTTGCCGTCATCTACCAGGAACCAACCCTGTTCCCCGACCTCTCGGTGACGGAGAACCTGTTCATGGGCCGCCAGCCCGTTGGCCGTTTTGGCCGGATCAACCGCGCGGCCATGCGGGCAGAGGCACAGAGCCTGTTTGCCCGACTCGGTGTCGCCATCGACCCCGACCGGCCCGCTGAGGGGCTGTCCATTGCCGACCAGCAGATCATCGAGATCGCCAAGGCCATGTCGCTCAACGCCAAGGTCCTCATCATGGACGAGCCAACGGCCGCACTCAGCGGTGTCGAGGTTGAGCGGCTGTTCGCCGTCGCCCGCAGCCTGCGCGACGAGGGTCGCGGACTCGTGTTCATCTCTCACCGCTTTGACGAGGTGTTTGCCCTGTGCGACACCGTGACCGTCATGCGTGACGGCCAATACATCTCAACAGAGCCCGTCGCCAGCACAACCGTCGCGCAGATCGTCGCCCGCATGGTTGGCCGCGACGTCACCGAGCTCTTCCCTAAAACGGAGGCCACCATCGGCGAACCCCTTCTTGAAGTCACGGCACTCCGCTCCCCTGGTGTCTTCGAGGACATCAGCTTCACCGTCAGGTCGGGCGAGATTGTGGCGCTGGCTGGACTGGTCGGTGCCGGCCGAAGTGAGGTCGCCAGAGCGATCTTTGGGGTGGACGGTTACCAGTCGGGCAGCGTCCACATCGGCGGTGTCCCCGTCCCCAAACGTCGACCGACCGCGGCCATGAAACTGGGGCTCGCCTTTGTTCCTGAGGACCGCCGCAAGCAGGGCCTGGTGTTGGACAGTTCCGTTGCCCGCAACACCACCTCGGCCATTCAGCGTCAGCTCACGAAGGCAGGGCTGATCACCAACCGAGCAGAAAACGCGGCAACCCGCATCTGGGCGTCACGCCTTGAGGTCAAAACCGCCGCACTGGACACCCCCGTTGGCACGCTGTCCGGTGGAAACCAGCAGAAGGTTGTTCTGGGCAAGTGGCTGGCCACAGACCCGAAGGTCCTGATCATTGACGAGCCCACCCGCGGCATCGACGTGGGAACCAAGAGCGAGGTGCACCGGCTGCTGTCCGACCTCGCGGGTAAGGGCCTGGCGATTCTGATGATCTCGTCTGAGCTGCCCGAGGTGCTTGGCATGGCCGACCGGGTGCTTGTGATGCGGGAGGGCCAGCTGACGGCGGCCATCAACCGCGCGGACGCCACCGCTGAAACCGTCATGTTTGCCGCCACCCAGAGCGAGGAGAACGCCTCATGACCTCGACTACAGCCCCCGCACCGCAGCGGCCATCGGCGAGCGCGACCCCGTCGGGAATCACGCGCGCATTCCGCTCCATCACTCGGGCACGCGAAACGAGCATCCTGCTCGCCGTCATTGCCGTTGTTGTGGCGGCAACGGTTGCCAATCAGAACTTCCTGTTCTCCCCCGACGGCTGGCGCGACCTGTTCCTCACGCCGTCGATCCTGATCCTGGTGGCGGTCGGTCAGGCGATGGTCATCATCACCCGAAGCGTTGACCTGTCGGTCGGCTCCATCCTTGGCCTCACCGCCTATTTGACCGGCCGCCTGTTCATTGACGTTCCCGGCCTTCCGATCATTGTTGTTGTTCTGGCCGCTGTGGTGTTTGGCGGCCTGCTTGGCCTGATCAACGGCGCTCTAGTGGCCCTGGCTAAGGTGCCTGCCCTGGTCATCACACTGGGAACGCTCTACGCCTACCGCGGCATCAACGTGTGGTGGGCCGGAAGTGACCGGATCAACGCGAGTGACATGCCGAAGCCCTTCCTGGCGCTGGGCACCCAGCAGGTTCTTGGCCTTCCCGTGCTGTTCCTGATCGCGATTGCCGTGCTCATCATCGCCGCCTGGTACCTGCGTAACACCCGGAGCGGCCGCGAGTTTTACGCCATCGGCTCAGACCCAGACGCAGCGGAACTTTACGGCTTGCCCGTCACCCGTCGCATCATTACAGCGTTCATCTGCTCCGGAGCCCTGTCCGGGCTGGCCGGTGTGCTGTACGCAGCACGCTATGGAACCGTGAACTCGCAGGCCGGTGCGGGCTGGGAGCTGGACGCGGTCGGTGCGGCCGTCATCGGTGGAGTCGCCATCTTTGGTGGCTCGGGAACGGTCTGGGGCGCGGCGATTGGCGCGTTCCTGCTGATGACAATCAACCGAGCTCTGCCGATTCTGGGTGTCCCCGACTTCTGGCAGCGCGCCGTCGTGGGTGTCCTCATCATTGCCGCCATTGTTCTTGACCGCCTGCTTGCGGTCCGACATGCCCGCCTCCTCCGTGACGCGAATGGAGACTCCCAATGACCGACGTCAGCCTGAGCACCGCAACCACCGCGGTGCGCACAGCGGAAAGCTACCGCGACTACGCCAAGCCCGCCTGGCGGAGGATCCTGCTGACCCGCGAGGCAGCCATCATCGCTCTTCTGCTCATTGTTGTTTTTCTTGCGATGAGCAGCATCCGCGGCTTTGACCGCCCCATCACGCTCACCTACCTCCTGCTCGACGTTGCGCCCATCCTGCTGATCGCCCTGCCGATGACGCTGGTCATTGTGACCGGAGAGATTGACCTGTCCGTCGCCAGCACCGTTGGCCTCAGCAGCGTTGTGGTGGGAACACTGCACGCCGGTGGGATGCCGATGGGTGCCGCGGCCATCATCGCCATCATTGTGGGGGCCGTCGGCGGTGCACTCAACGGGTTCCTCGTCACCGTTGTGGGGCTGCCGTCCCTTGCGGTCACCATTGGAACAATGGCGCTGTTCCGCGGTCTGGCGGTTGGACTGCTTGGCACCACGGCCGTCACCGACTTCCCCTCGTTCTGGACCGACCTGGCGAAGGCCACCATCGGCGAGACCGGCATCCCCGTCATCATGATCCCGTTTGTGATTTTGGCGATCGTGTTCACGCTGCTGCTGCACTTCACCCCGTTTGGCCGAGGCATCTTTGCAATTGGCCTGAACTCGGAGGCCGCCGCGTTCTCCGGCGTGAACGTCAACCGGACCAAGTTCTGGCTGTTTGTGTTCACCGGTGCGGTGTCGGCCCTGGCCGGGATCTACTTCACCCTGCGCTACGGCAGCGCCAGGGGTGACAACGCCACCGGCATGGAATTGCAGGTCATCGCGGCCGTGCTCCTCGGCGGTGTCTCCATCTTTGGCGGCCGTGGAGCCATGCACGGTGTGATCGCCGGTGTGCTGTTGGTTGGTGTCATCGGCAGCGCACTCCGACTGGCAAACGTCACCAGCGACGTCATCAACATCATCACCGGCGTCCTCCTCATCCTCTCCGTCGTCTCCGCCAGCATGCTGCGCTGGGTGGATAAACGACGGCTCAGAGCGGCCGCCCAGCGCGCCACCAGATCCAGCACACTCCCGTCCTCCTAGGCCGGACCCAACCACAGCACACCCCTGAAAGGAAACAACGATGTTTTTCTCCACCAAGACCGGTCGCGGCGTCGCCGTCGCGGCTGCGGCGCTGAGCGTCGCCCTGTTTGCCACGTCCTGTTCCTCCGGCACCACCGACGACGGTGCGGGTGGGGGTGACGGCGGCTCGGGCGAGAACCTGGCCATCACCTTCCTGCCCAAGAACCTGGGTAACCCGTACTTTGACACCTCTGCCAAGGGCGGACAGGCGGCCGTTGAGGAGTTCGGCGGAACGTTCCAGGAGGTTGGCCCCTCCGAGGCCACCCCCGACGCCCAGGTGAGCTACATCAACACGGCCACCCAGCAGGCCGTCAACGGACTTGTCATCTCAGCCAACGACCCCAAGGCCGTCTGTGACGCCCTCAATGAGGCGCGCGACGCCGGGACCAAGGTTGTCACCTTTGACTCCGACACCAACCCGGAGTGCCGCGACGTGTTCATCAACCAGGCCAGCGGTGAGGGCATTGCCAAGGCCCAGGTTGACCTGATCACTGAGCAGATCGGCGACTCGGGTGAGATCGCGATCCTGTCTGCGTCGGCCAACGCCACCAACCAGAACGCCTGGATCGACCTGATGACCGAGCAGCTGGAGGCCGACCACCCCGACGTGACCCTGGTTGAGGTTGTCTACGGTGACGACGACGACCAGACCTCGTTCGACAAGACCGCGGCTCTGCTGCAGTCGCACCCGGAGCTGAAGGGCATCGTCTCGCCGACAACCGTCGGTATCGCCGCTGCGGCCCGCTACCTGCAGACCTCCGACTACAAGGGCAAGGTGGCGCTGACCGGCCTGGGTACGCCCAACCAGATGCGTGACTACGTTGAGGACGGCACCGTCGAGGCCTTTGCACTGTGGAACCCGGAGGAGCTGGGCTACCTGGCCGCGTACGCCGCCGAGGCGCTGGCGACCAACACCATCACCGGTGCCGAGGGTGATACCTTCACCGCCGGTGAGCTCGGCGAGTACACCGTCGGCGCGGACAACACCGTGCTGCTCGGCGACCCGACCGTGTTCAACAAGGACAACATCGGCGACTTCGACTTCTAGGTCGCCACGGGAGGGACGGTATCCAGCGGGTACCGCCCCTCCTTCGTTTCTTCTGCACATCGAAAGGTCAGCATGACTGCCCCGCTCACCCGCGTCTGCTTCCAGCTCCAGGTCAAACCGGAACGAATTGACGAATACCGTCGCCGTCACGCCGCCGTGTGGCCCGACATGCTTCACGCACTCAAAGCCAGCGACTGGAACAACTACTCACTGTTTCTCCGCCCAGACGGCCTGCTCATCGGCTACGTGGAGACCAGGTCCCTCGCTGACGCTCAAGCAGCGATGGCCAGCACGGAGGTCAACGCCCTCTGGCAGGCAGAGATGGCGGAGTTCTTTGTTGACCTTGATCTGCCGCCGGACCGGGGCTTTATCCAGCTTGAGGAGGTCTTCCATCTGGAGGACCAGCTTGCCGCTCGTGAGTGAGCATTCAGCACGGCATTAAACGAGGGAGGCCCCGAGCACATCATTCGCTCGGGGCCTCCCTCGTTTTCTATAGCCGTGTTTCTCAGCTGGGCCTGCCGCGTCCCCCTCCGCAACGCCAGCTGGTGGGCCGGTCGCGAAACCAATGGGGGCAGAACTAGCGGCCCTCTCCCCCGGTTGAGGCGGCAGCTGCCCCCGCTGACGTTCCGGTCTCCACGCCATCGGCCACCAGGTCGTCGACAGCCTTGGGCACCTTAGCCAGCCAGAAGATTCCGATCAGCGCCGCGGCGGCACTGGTGATCGCCATGAAGATGTAGAGGATCTCCGGTCCGACCTCAATGATCAGCGGCGTGAAGAGGGCCACAACGGCGGCAACAACGCGGGTGAAGGCGGTTGTCGCGCCCTGAGCGCTGGCACGCTGCAGCGTGGGGAACAGCTCCTGCGACCAGATCTTGTACATCGGCTCACCCGCGATGGCTCCGGCCAGCGCGTAGCCGATGCCGACGATCGCCAGCGTCAGAACGCTGAACCCGAAGAACACCGGAATCAGGAACGTCAGCGTGCCCAGGACTGCGGCAACCGCGAAGATTGGCATCCGGTACTTGGTGTCAACAATCCGGATCATGATGGCCGCACCCACAAAGCTGACGGGCAGGGTGATCAGGCTGATCAGCGATGCGGTCTGGACGTCAGACCCGGCCACGTCTACAAAGATCTTGGTGGAGAACTGACCGTTGGTGTTGGCCGCGATGTTGGCCAGTGAGTAGAACAGCGCGGTTCCGATCAGCACGGGCAGGTACTGGCGGGAGAACAGCTGCTTGAGGGTGCCGTCCGCCGTCTTGATCGGCGTGGTGATGGCTGCGGTGCGTGCATCGATCCAGGCCTTTGACTCGGGCAGGCTCAGGCGCAGGAGCAGGACGATGATTCCGACGATCACCAGGTGGCCGTAGAGGATGCGGGCACCGGTTGCGCCCATGCCGCCCACAAACAGTCCGAGCACGTACACGGCGACGATTCCGACCATCCAGAGGATGTGGGAGAACGTAATCATCTTGCCGCGTTTGCCCTCGGGGGCCGACTCAGAAATCATCGCCATCGACACCGGCAGGTCGGCACCAACGGCAAAGCCGAGGACGATGATTCCGGCGAACAGCATGGTGGTTCCCGACGCAAGCACAAGCAGCAGGGCGCCGATCACAAACAGGGTCAGGGTGATCATGAACACGCTCTTGCGGCCAAAGCGGTCGCCGAGGCGTCCACCGAGCAGAGCTCCGACGGCGATCATTCCGGTGAGCAATGCAGACAGGACACCAAAGGTGACCGCGTCAAAGCCGAACTCCGCCTGGAACAGCACCAGTGCGGTTCCGGTGGAGACGATGGCTGCGGCGTCAAGGTAGGACGCCATTCCGGCGACGGTGGCAATCCACCAGGGGTTGGGTGAGCGACGCGTGGTGGCGTTGGTCGTCACGGGATTCTCCTTTGAATCGTTTCATATGAGGGGGGCAAAAAGAGCCACACAGTCGTGGGGGGGGACCCGCACGGGTGTAGAGGGTGGTGGCCCCCGCACCCCCACGCCCCAAAAAACCCCTGCCCCCGTTTTTACCCCGTGTGGGGGGCCCGGGGTCACACCAACCTTATTGTTTTTTTCTTACGGTCTGCCCCGCGCCTCGCCCGTGATTTTGTCGTCAATTACTTCAACGTACCGCTCGCTCAATG
>JBQELM010000059.1:0-9027 GCA_052103915.1 Mycetocola sp.
CTCTGCCGACTGTCCGTGATCGAGCGCGGCACGGAGCGTGCGAATCGGCCCGTGCCCCGGAAGGACAGCCTCCGGCTCGATCTCAAACCAGGGGTTAAGCACAAAGTCACGTTCCGCGGCACGCGGGTGCGGAAGGGTCAGCTCCGCCGAGTCGCGGACAACACCGTCGATGGTGATGATGTCGATGTCGAGGGTGCGGTCCCCCCAGCGGATGTCCCTCACCCGCCCGAACAGGTTCTCCACGCGGTGCGCCTGAGCAAGCAGCTCCTCGGGGCTCAGGGTTGTGAGACCACGCGCAACCGCGTTCAGATACAGCGGAGCCGTCGGGTCTGGACCGCTGAGGGTGACAGCGATCGTCTCAATGATGGGTGACAGCGCCGTGATGCTGATCCCGTCAACGGCAGACAGCTCATCAACAGCATCGGTGATGGTGCTGTGCCGTTCACCCAGGTTGCTGCCGAACGCGACAACAAAACTCCGCCAGCCGTGCTCCGCCCCACCAGCCGTGGTCGGTGATTCGGGTCCACGAACCGTCACGGTTGGCCGCCGGACGGTCGGGTGATGGTCACGCTCACATCATCAAAGGGCACAGTGATCGGGGCCTGCGGTTTGTGGACGGTCACGCGCACGCGCAGCGCGGCGGGGTGGTCAAGGACAACCGCGGCAATCCGCTCAGCAAGGGTCTCGATCAGATCAACGGGGCGGTCCTGCGCCGCGGCAACAATCTGCTCAGCCAGGACGCCGTAGTGGACGGTGTCCTCCACGTTGTCGCTGCGGGCGGCGCGCTCCAGGTCGGTCCAGACCCGGACATCGATCAGAAACTCCTGACCGTCTCTCCGCTCGTGCTCAAAAACACCGTGGTGCGCAAACACGCGCACACCGGTCAGGGTGATGTAGTCGCTCTCAGCCACGAGAACCACTCTGCCATGCCGCCACAGCTCCCAGCGCCGTCACGGTTTCTGGAACGCTGTGGGCCCGGACACCCCAGGCTCCAGCCTGAACGGCGAGGGCATGCACGACCGCCGTGGGCAGGTCACGCGCGTGCATGTCCCCGGCGCGATCCGCTGGCAGAAGATCAGCGATGAACCGTTTGCGTGATGCACCCACCAGCACACGGTGGCCAAGTCCCAGGATCCGGTCAAGGTGACCAAGCACCGACCAGTTCTGTTCGGAGTTCTTGGCAAAGCCAAGACCGGGGTCAAGCACAATACGGTCCGCCACCAGCCCGGCCCCGAGGGCCAGGTCGCGCTGCGCGGCCAGCTCAGTACCGACCTCGTCCGCGACGTCCCGGTACACGGCGTTGGCGTTCATCACGTCCGCGTGACCACGCCAGTGGCCAAGGACGTAGTGCGCCTCGGAGTCGGCCACCGTCGTGAACATCTCCGGGTCGGCCAGCCCGCCGGACACATCGTTGATGATCTGCGCACCGGCGTTCAGGGTGGCTCGCGCCGTTGATGCGTTGAAGGTATCAACGCTCACGCAGACCCCGGCCGCGGCCAGTTCTGACACAACGGTGATCACACGGGAGAGCTCCACGTCGGGGTCAACGCGAGTGGCGCCCGGTCGGGTGGACTCGCCGCCCACATCGATGATGTGTGCGCCCTGGCCGATCAGGGTCTCTGCCTGGGCGAGTGCCACGTCAATTGCCGAGTACCGGCCGCCGTCGCTAAACGAGTCGGGGGTGGTGTTCAGCACGGCCATGATGACGCCGTGGTCGGGCAGCGGCCCGGTCCCCGGCGTTGACGGGTGTGTGCTCACGCCTGTCCGTCCGGATCTGATCCGCTTGAGGTCGGGCTCGTCTCCGCGGAGTGGGCTGGGGTCGGATCGGTGAAGGCCGGGTTCGTTAACGGGTGGGGGCCAAGCCCGCTGCCCGTTGCCGGTGTTGGCCGACCGATCAGTGCCAGCGCCTCGGCTCTCCCGGCCGGCTCGGTGAACTCGCCGCGGGAGGCGAGGGTGACCGTTGTTGCCCCGATCTGACGGGGCCCGCGCATGGTGACGCAGCCGTGGGCCGCCTCAATCACGACAAGGACCCCACGCGCGTCAAGCGCATCAGAAATGGTTGCTGCGATCTGCTCGGTCAGCCGCTCCTGCACCTGAGGGCGAGAGGCGAGAATCCCCACAACCCGGGGAAGGCTTCCCAGCCCCGCCACCCGCTCACCCGGGGTGTACGCAATGTGGGCGGTGCCAAGGAACGGCAGCAGGTGATGCTCGCACACGGACCGAAGGGCGATGTCGCGCATCACCACAATCCCGCCGTCATGCTCACCCACCGCGACCGTGTTACTCAGCGCTGCGGCGGGGTCCTGCCCGATCCCCGAAAAGAACTCGGTGTACGACTCGGCCACCCGACGAGGGGTGTCCTCCAGACCATCCCTGGCCGGGTCTTCGCCAATGGCGGCGATCAGTTCCCTGACCGCCGCCATGACACGTTCTGCATCAACACTCATCTGGTTACGCCGTGGCCGGACCGTGGTCACGTCCCGGCGCGGTGCCGTCAGGCTCAGCCGCTGGCGCAGCAATGGACTCGTCCACCTGCGAGCGGACAACACCGTCGGTTGCCTCCGGGTCAACCGGGGCGGTCTTCGGCTCAGGGAAGGCCACAGGGGGAAGATCGGACACGGGGCGCTCAGAGCTGGACAGCCAGAGCGGGCGCTCGTCAATCTTCTTGACGTCCTTGAAGATCTCGGCCAACTGCTTGTGGTCAAGCGTCTCTTTCTCAAGCAGCTCGCTCGCCAGACGATCGAGGATGTCGCGGTTGGCGTTCAGGACCTGCCAGGCCTCGGTGTGTGCCTGCTCGATGAGAGCACGCACCTCCTCGTCCACCCGCTCAGCGATCTTCTCCGAGTAGTCACGGCTCTGGCCCATGTCGCGGCCGAGGAACATCTCACCGCTCGACTGGCCCAGCTTGACCGGGCCCACATCGGTTGTCATGCCGTAGTCGGTGACCATCTTGCGTGCCGTTGACGTGGCCTTCTCGATGTCGTTTGAGGCACCGGTGGTGGGATCGTGGAACACGATCTCCTCGGCAACCCGACCGCCCATGGCGTAGGTCAGCTGATCAAGCAGCTCGTTCCTGGTGACCGAGTACTTGTCCTCAAGCGGCAGAACCATCGTGTAGCCCAGCGCACGTCCACGCGGCAGGATGGTGATCTTTGTGACCGGGTCGGTGTGCCGCATGGCGGCAGCGGCCAGAGCGTGACCACCCTCGTGGTACGCGGTGATGAGCTTCTCGTTGTCGTTCATCCGACGGGTCCGGCGCTGCGGCCCGGCAATCACGCGGTCGATGGCCTCGTCCAGGGCACGATCATCAATCAGCTGCGCGTTGGAGCGCGCGGTCAGCAGCGCGGCCTCGTTGAGCACGTTGGCCAGGTCGGCACCGGTGAAGCCGGGTGTCTTGCGAGCCACAACCTCAAGGTCGACGTTGTCAGCCAGCGGCTTGCCCTTGCCGTGCACCTCAAGGATCTTCTTCCGACCCTGCAGGTCAGGGGCGTCAACGCCAACCTGACGGTCAAAACGACCGGGGCGGAGCAGCGCGGGGTCAAGGATGTCTGGCCGGTTGGTCGCGGCGATCATGATGACGTTTGACTTGGGGTCAAAGCCGTCCATCTCAACGAGGAGCTGGTTGAGGGTCTGCTCACGCTCGTCGTGACCGCCGCCCATTCCTGCACCACGGTGACGACCAACAGCGTCGATCTCATCAACAAAGATGATGGCGGGCGAGTTCTCTTTGGCCTGCTGGAACAGGTCACGCACACGGCTGGCACCCACACCAACAAACATCTCAACAAAGTCGGAACCGGCGATGGAGTAGAACGGCACACCGGCCTCACCCGCAACCGCACGGGCCAGCAGGGTCTTACCCGTTCCGGGAGGGCCGTACAGCAGCACGCCCTTCGGGATGCGAGCGCCAACCGCCTGGAACTTCGCCGGCTCCTTCAGGAAGTCCTTGATCTCCTGCAGCTCCTCCATCGCCTCGTCGCTGCCCGCGACGTCGGCGAAGGTGACCTGGGGTGTCTCCTTGGAGGCCAGGGTGGCCTTTGACTTGCCAAACTGCGCCATCTTGCCGCCACCCTGCATGCGGGAGAGCATGAACCAGAAGAACGCACCGATCAGAAGAATCGGTAGCAGAAGGCCAAGCAACGACATGAACCAGCTGGACTGGGGAACCTTGTCGTTAAAGCCGTTCTTGGGTGAGGCATCGGTGACGGCGTCAACCACCGCGTCGGCGCGGGCGTCAATGTACTGGAACCAGACCCGCTCGGCGTTGTCGTTACCCGACTTGGCCAGCGTCAGCTCTGCACGGTTCTCGCCCTCGGTCAGCACCACCTTGGTGACCGTGTCGCCGCGGAGCAGCTCCAGGCCTTTATCTGTGGTGACCTCTCGCACTCCGTTGATGTTCAGCAGGCTCATTCCCACACCGAACAACACGAGAACAACAAGGATGTAGGGCAGCGGTCCCTTGAGGAGTCGTTTCATGTTTTTTGCGAATCGAGCGTGCGCTCGACACCTTTCTGCAGGCGGTCGTATCGAGGCGAGAGCCTCGTGAATATTTAGGTTATCGCCCCGGGCCTGGATGCCCGCCACGTGTTCCCCGTGGGCGTAACGAAAACAGCGTCACTCTGACGCCCGATCCTGCCGGTCAAATCTGAGCCGATGCTGCCCCGCACCGTCCCCTAGCTGACCGCAGCGGCGAGCGCCGCTGCCACACCGTCCTCGGCAATCAGGCGGTAGGACTCCTGCGTGGCACGGAGCAGCGTCTGGTTGTGTCCCAGCTGCCCAAAAACCTGCTCAAGGGAGAGGAAATCGGCCACATCTCCCGACTCCGCCGACCGGTGTGCGGCGGCGGTCAGGTCGTCGCGGATGAGATCGGTGATGCTGAGCTCTGCGCCGTCCTCGGCGAGACCACGCAGATCCCTCGCCCAGCTGGCGATGATGAGAGCTGACGCGCGCACAGATCGGCCGTGATCAAGTGAGGCGGTTGTCACGGGGAGGAGGAACTTGGGGATCCGGTCGGAGCCGTCGGTGGCCAGTCGGGCAAGGGTGTCCCGGATGGCGGGGTTCCCGAAGCGGCTGATCAGCTCCTCACCGTAGGCCTGCAGGTTGGTGTCGGGGACAGCGGGAAGCGAAGGAATTGCTTCCCGTTCGAAGTAGGCGCGAACCAGAGCGAGGATGCGCTCGTCTGCGATGGCCTCATGGGCGTACTCGTAGCCAAGCAACCGGCCGGGGTACGCGATGGCCTGATGGGCGGCATTCAGCATGCGCAGTTTCATCAGCTCAAACGGTTCAACGTCGGCCACCAGCTGAACGCCAGCGTTCTCCAGCGCCGGCCGGCCCAGCGGGAACGTGTCCTCCAGCACCCACTGGATGAACGGTTCACACACCACGGGCCAGGCGTCTGTGTACCCGCGCTCACTCTCAACCGCGGCCCGGTCGGCATCGGTTGTGACGGGTGTGATCCGGTCAACCATGGAGTTGGGGAAGGCAACCGTCGTCCGGATCCAGGCGGCCAGCTCGGGATCAACCAGATCGGCGAAGGCACACACGCTGTTGCGGGCGACCTCGCCGTTGCCGGGGATGTTGTCGCAGGAGAGCACGGTGAACGGAGCAGTGCCGTTGTCACGACGGCGACGCAGCGCGGCCGTCACATAGCCAAACACCGTTGTTGGCCGCTCGGGCGATGCCACATCCGCGAGGATGGCTGGCGCGTCACGCTCAAACTCCCCCGTGCTGCGATTGATGTTGTAGCCGCCCTCGGTGATGGTCAGCGACACAATCGCCACACCGGGGTCAGCCAGGCGAGCGATCACGGCCTCCGGGTCCTCCGGGGCCACAAGAAAATCGGTGATGGAGCCAATCACCTGGGACCGGGTTGAGCCGTCAGGGTTCTTCTCCGTCAGGGTGTAGAGGTAGTCCTGGGGCTCAAGGGCGTCACGCATCGCACGGTCGCCCGGCATGAGGCCGACCCCACAAATCCGCCAGCGGTTGTCGCCACCGTCGTGCAGAAGCCGGTCGTAAATCATCGCCTGGTGGGCACGATGAAAGTTGCCGACCCCAATGTGCACAATCGCTTCACCGCCGCGGGAGCGTCCGGCTACGGGGGACTCGGGTGTGGTCTGGGCGGAAAGCCGCATCTGTGTGGTCCTCTTGCTCATCGTCGAGTGTGGGGTGATGACCGTCACGGGGATGGCCACCCCTGCGATCCTGTCATGGGATGGGGAACGCTCGCAGTGTCATTCCCCGGAGCGTCGGCTATTGCGGTTGCTAGGCTCGTCACAATTCAGAGACGAGGGTGCATGCCAACAGATCTCCGGGTGACGTCCCCCCACGTTGCACGAGCGGTCAGTGCAGGGCTGGACAGTGTCCGGGCTCGGCTGACCACAATCACACAGTCGATGGCAACAGCACAGGCCAGCGGTGAATCGGCTGCCGCGCTCTGGAGTGAGATCGGTCGGACCGTTGCGGACGGCAAGCTGGTGCGACCGGCCCTGCTCCTCGCCGTTGCCGCGTCAACGGGCCACACCGCGACCGGGTCTGACGCCTCCGATCCAGATCACCCGGCACAGTCGCCACCCGGCACAGCTGTTCACCCGCACCCCGCAGCGGTTGAACTCGCCACGGCGATTGAGCTGTTGCACAAGGCGTTCCTGCTGCACGATGACGTCATCGACCACGACACGCTCCGCCGGGGTGAGCCCAACCTGATTGCCGCATTCGCGTTCGGGGGGCGTTCCGGTTTGGGTGGACCTGACATACCCCGTGACGCACCGGTACGAACCGAGGTGGGCGCCGCCGCCGGCATCCTTGCCGGTGATCTCCTGCTGGCGAAGGCCCATGATCTGGTCGCCCGCATCAACCTGCCGGCCAGCACCAGGGCTCGGCTACTCGACACCCTAGATGAGACCATCCAGCATTCCGTCTCCGGCGAACTCGACGACGTCGTTTTTGCGCAGGCAACCGACCGCCCTGCGCTGCCACGGGTGCGCGACATGCTGCACGCCAAAACGGGCATGTACACGGTCAGGCTGCCGATCCTGTGGGCTCTGGCCCTGACGGACACCCCAACGCCGACCGCGCCGCTTGAGCGGTACAGCCGCTCACTTGGGCTCGCCTTCCAATTGCAGGACGACCTGCTTGGGTTGTTTGGCACGCCAACGACCGTCGGCAAAGATCCGCTCAGCGATCTGAGAGAGGGCAAGTTCACCGCGGTGATCGCCCACGCCCGCAACACCGACGACTGGCCACGCATTGAACCTCAGCTGGGCAGGGCCGACCTGTCGGAGGCCGAGGGGGCCGCCCTGCGCGACCTGATTGACCGCTCGGGGGCGCGCTCCCGCACCGAGGCGGAGCTGGCCAGCGCGTTGGCTGACGCCCGCGCCGCGGCTGGGCACGTCCCCCCGTACACCCAGGTCCTCACCGACCTCGTCGACAGCCTGGAGGGCCGCCGCGGATGAGCACACCGCTCGATCAGTACACCCGAATTGCACAGGACGCCGCAGCGCAGGTGATCACCGGATACTCCACCTCGTTCAGCATGGCGACCCGGCTGCTCCCCCGACGCTGCCGCACCCACATCACCTCGGTGTACGCGCTCGTCCGGGTGGCTGACGAGATCGTTGACGGTGTGGGTGAGGCGGCCGGCCTGAGCGTTGAGCAGCAGCGCCACGCCCTGAACGCGCTGGAGGCCGAGGTGGAGGCGGCGAGCGCCAGCGGCTTCTCCAGCAACGTTGTGGTGCATGCGTTTGCCCGAGCCGCCCGCGACTGCGGGATCACCAGGGAACAGACCCGGCCGTTTTTCCACTCGATGGAGATGGACCTTGACCCGCGTGCCCTGGATGAGGACGAGCAACAGGAGTACGTTCACGGCTCGGCTGAGGTGGTCGGCCTGATGTGCTTGCGGGTGTTCCTCGCGGGACAGGGGGTGTCCGATGAAGACACCGCCCGGCTGGACGAGGGTGCGCGTGCGCTCGGGGCCGCGTTCCAGAACGTCAACTTCCTGCGTGATCTGGCCGACGACACCACCCGCGGTCGGGACTACCTGCCTACCGAGGCGGACACGCTGACCGAGCAGGGCAAGGACGCCTGGGTGTCCCGCATCCGTGCCGACTTTGAGATCGCCTCCCGGACGATTCCCCTCCTCCCCCGCGACTGCCGTGCGGGCGTTGGTGCGGCCCGCGCCCTGTTCGCCGAGCTGACCCGTCGGATCGACTCGGTTCCGCTGAGCGAGCTGCGCCGGGTGCGGGTGTCCGTTCCGGCCACCACAAAGGCACGGATTATTTCGACTGCGGTCCTGAAGGAGTCACCATGGCGCGGGTAGTTGTGATTGGTGCGGGTGCGGCAGGGCTCGCCACCGCCGCTCTGCTGGCCAGGGACGGGCACGAGGTTCGCATTCTTGAGCAGCACGGTCGTCCCGGTGGGCGTGCCGGGTCCATCGAGGACGGCGGGTTCCGCTTTGACACCGGGCCAAGCTGGTATCTGATGCCCGGCGTGTACGAACACTTTGCACACCTGCTTGGCACAACCGTTGACGAGCTTTTTGATCTGGAGCTGCTCAACCCCGGCTACCAGCTCTGGCGCGGCAGTGAGGACGATGACGCCTCCGGTGTGGACCGTTGGAGTGTTCCACTCGGTGTTGACGCGGTGGCGGCCGATGCGGAGGCCATGTCACCCGGCGATGGCGCAGCCATCCGTGACTACCTGGAGTCGGCGGAGCGGGCGATCGATATCTCTCTCGAGGCGTTCCTCTACAACCCGTTCACCCGGCTGCGGTCCCTGCTCTCCCCTCGGGTGCTGAAGCAGGCACCCCAGCTGGCCCGCTGGTTGAGCGAGAGCCTGGCCGACTTCGCCGCTGAACGGGTCACGGGTGAGGCGCTCCGCCAGGCGTTGCAGTATCCCGCGATTTTCCTCGGCGTTGACCCGCGACGGGCACCGGCGATTTATCACCTGATGAGCCGCGTTGACCTGGTCGAGGGTGTGCAGTACCCGCGCGGTGGGTTTGCCGCCGTGATGGATTCTTTTGCCGAGCAGGCG
>JBQELM010000060.1:0-8994 GCA_052103915.1 Mycetocola sp.
CACTGGGGGCACTGATTCCGCGTTCTGCCGAGCATCGACGGTGTGGGCTGTGATCCCGAGCGCGTCCGGTGCTGAGGCAACGTCGGACAGGACGTAGTCAACGCTGTCCCCGCTCGCGGCGACGATGGCGCGCGCTTCGGCCAGCGAAGCGGGGGAGAAGTCGAGTCCGGTCATGGTCGCGCCCAGGCGTGAGAGCGAGATCGTGTCGGTTCCCAGGTGGCACTGCAGGTGGATACCGCGGAGTCCGCTGATGTCTCCCAGCCGGTCGCGGTCAAAGCGCACAACGTCGCTGAGATGTGTGGGGTCGGTGGCAAACCGGTCAACGCCGTAACCGGCCGAGGCCGCATGCAGCGGGGCACGATCGTCCCAGTTTGCTCTGTTCAGGTCGAGGGAGTTCTGACGCGTGGTCATCTGTGGTCCGTTTCTGCCCGAACCGGTGCCGAGCCGACCAGGCTACCCAGCCCGGTCGGCTCGGCACAACTCGCACCTCCCCAGGTGTCCCCACGCCGGGGCGCGGCGACCCCCGCGTTTACTTCTCCGTCTCGGGGATACTGCTGATGAGGTCACGCAGGTACGTCACGCTTGCCCGCGCGTCGGAGATGGGCCCCTCGCCCTGTGCCGGCTCTGTTCCGACGATGGTGTCCTGCTCGAGGACAAACCAGCCGGTGTAGCCGGCGCCGATCAGGCTGGTGACGATGGCCGAGATGTTGATGTCGCCCTGGCCTAGCGGTGTGTAGAGGCCCTGAACGCAGGCGTCGTAGTAGCTGAGTTCGCCCGACCTGACCTGCTCCATGCGAGCGAGGGAGACATCTTTCAGGTGGGTGTGCGCGATCCGGGCGGCGTGCGTGACCGCAAACTCGACCGGGTCGGTTCCGCCGATCATGAGGTGTCCGGTGTCAAAGCAGAACGGGATTGTTGAGCCGTTCACCACAGCCGTCACGTCAGCGGCTGTCTCGATCACGCTGCCAACGTGCGGGTGCAGCACGGCCGTGACACCGGACTGTGCGGCGAGTGCGCTGATCGTGTTCAGGTTGCTGAACAGGGTGTCCCACTGCTCGGGGCTGAGGGCTGCTCTGGTGTCGTTGTAGCCGTCCTCGCCGGTGACGGCGCAGAGGACGAGTGTGTGGGCCCCGGCCGCCGCATACGCCTCGATTTCCTGCTGCACGCGGGGGAGCGGGTCCACCTCGGCGCGGTGTAGCACCAGGGGAACAAAGCTGCCGACGGCGCTGAGGCCGTGGGCGGCAAGTGTTGCTGCCTTCTCAGCGGGGGCGTCGGGGAGGAAGCCGTCCGGGCCAAATTCGGTTGCGTCAAATCCGAGTGAGGCCATCTCGGAGAGCACGCGTTCCGGGCTGAGCTGGACTCCCCACCCGGGGACTTCGCTGACACCCCAGGAGATGGGTGCGCTGGCAATTCGGGCGGTGTTCGGGCTCATCTGGTGCTCCATCGCTACGGTGAGTCGGACCGGTTCCGATCCCCGCCGGGGTGGGTCGCGTCGGTGCGGTCCAAACATGAGTTGTTGCATTGTCCTTACATAGGGATGCTCACAACGCTACGACCGCTGTGAACCCCTGTCAACAGGACGGCCGGCCCCGCGAGCGTTCATCGTGCGCCAAGCGGGTGGCCAGGAGCCGCGCCCTTCGTGCGTAGCTCGCGAGTGCGCGCCGGACCACATCGCCGTCGGTGCCACGAAGAGCCGTATCAACGTCGGCGTCGATTTTTTCGAGTTCGGGGATGCTCAGCAGGATGTCGTCACGCAGGAGCCGCTCTCGACGTGCATGGTGGGACGCCTCCGTCGCTCGTGCCGTTCGAAAGAGGGGAGGAGGGCAAGGGCAAAACCAAGGATCGTCACGACAAGTTGCCACAGCGCAAAATGATCACCCGGCGACCAGTCGCCAAACAGCCAGGTCAGCACACTGCTTGTCACGAGCGGTACCCAATCTCTGCGGCGGAACGGGGCTGGATTCGCCCTCAACGATAGTGTTCGTTTGCGCCAAGATCGGGAGGCGCTGCCGCTGTAACTGACCGCGGGACAACCTCATTGGAGCGGATGACGGGAATCGAACCCGCGCTTTCAGTGCGGGACGCTGGCGTTTGGAGGTGGTGCAGAGTGGGACATAGTTATGCGCGTAATCCCGGGGAAAACACCACCAGACTGCGCGCAGCTATAGGGCGAAAGTAGCCAATAAGTAGCCACTGAGGCTTTGCAACGATGGGTGAACTATGGGTTTTCGGTCTTGGCTCAAAGCATTGGCGGAATCCCCCGCACAGCCGACAGTAAGAGAAGCATCTACGCAGGCGCAGGGGCAGTCGTGGGGGCGCTCAACGCCGAGCTCCCGTTCGCTCTCGGAACGGTCATACACGGCCGCGCAGCGGGCGGGTTTCGTGCGGGGGCGCCATTACACAGAGCACGTTGAAGACGTCAAACGGTTGAAACGTGAAGACCAGCTCGAAGATGCGCTGGCTCTGATCTACGAGTGCATCGATGCGTCCGAGCGACAGAATGCAATCGATGGTTACGGCGTTCCGCCTGGCTGGTATCAGAATGCATCGATAGTGCTGAGAAAAATGGGCGACTACGAGGCGGACGAACGTCTTCTCGAAGACGTGATTCGACGTTTCGGGTGGCACGATATGCGCGAGCGTTTAGCGACTACGAAAAAGAAGTTAGGAAAACCCAATGTCGGACCAACCAGTTAATCTGATCTGACACACAGCTTTCACAAAAGAACCCCCATGCGCAGAGCCTCCGTAGTCGCGATTGCGGCTGTCGCCTCGCTGCTTGCCGGATGCTCGTCTGCATCCCCGGACGATGTCGAGACTGTGAGCACGGTGGAGACAACGCCTGCGGTCACATACGAATCGATCACCGACATGCTCACTGCTTACAAACAAGCGGGCGCACAGTGCGACGACGCTGACATACGCGACGATGCAACATACGCCGAAGGGATGGTTCGTTGCCAGGGCGGAGCGATGGTTCTCATGGTCTTCACCAACCAAGAAGCACGAGATGAGAACCTCGCCGAGCTCGTGGGCTCCGGTGTTGCGATTGGCCGAGAGAACGATGATGTTCTGGTCGGGCCTAACTGGCTCCTCAGCGGCGACTACGCAGGCGAATTCGTTGAGGACCTCGGCGGAGAGCTTCGCAGCTGATGCGTGTTCGGGTGACTATCGCCCCTACAGAGACACAAGAACTCACAGTAGAGGCCGACACCTACACCGAAGCCAAAGAGGCCGCTGACGGCCAAATCCCGGACGGGTGGAAGGCCCTGCAGCACATCGCCCACCGCGACTAATGCTTACCTGCGCTTCGAACGGATGAACCAGCTAGCCACCCACGCGACAAGAACGATCAAGGTCCCCCAGCCGAAGGCGGTGTAGAAAAACACCCATTTGGGTTCCGTTGCCATGGACAAGCTCACAAACGAGAGCAGCCCAACGAGGAGGGTGCCCGCCCAGCCGGCGATTAACACTCCGCCCGGCCCTTCACGTTTCTCTTCGCCACGATTTCTCATCGTCGTTTTTCCCTTTGTTAACATGCGAAATGGCCGTCCTTAGTCTTTTTCTCGCCCGCCATTTGACCAGCGAATCCTGCCCACAGGCCTGCCCCGACCCATGGGTTAGCAACTGTGCCTGCGGCGGCGCCTACAAAACTGCCAACGAGCCTTCCTGCCTGGGCCCAGCATGGGCCCAGATCACGCATCGGTACCGACGCAACGACAGATGATGAGGATTGGACCACCGCCACTGTTTGCGATGAAGCTGTTGCGGACACGCCGCCTCCGATGATGCTTGCCGCCGCTACGGCTGCAGTCGCTGTAACTGACCACGATCTACGCATAAATTTGCCCTTGTTCACTCGAAACACGATGTGATCCCGGGGCATAACGATAGGTGTTCAGTGCGGAGCGTTGAGAAGAGGGCAGTCGGGTTGTGGAGTAGCTACCGACGCGCAATGGCGGGGCGCCCGAAATGGGTGCCCCGCCTTCGTGCTGCTACCGCCAGTTCCCTTTACCGGGACGGGATTCGTTCCACGCGTCGATCGTTTCCGGCAGCCAACCCCGAGCGGCGCCAACAAAGCGTCAGGCTCAGGCAGCTTGTACCGGTTAAGCGTCGTCGGTTGAGTCCCGATACGCGCCGCGAACTCCGTGAGTGAGAGATGCCGGATCATCGAGACGATCGGCCCCGAATGCCTGCCGTGATCGCAGGCGCACTAACCACCCCCGCAAGAACACCGGCACGCAGTCATGCCCGCGAATACCGCTGTTGCCGACGCCCACGCGACTGCAGTCGTTGAACAACGCTGAAGCTTGTGTTTCTCCGCGAGCAGCCACGGGGTGCTCTGTCGCAGAGTCGATCTCGTTGGGACTGTGCCGACGAGAACCCGGGGTTTTGCTCAGTGCTTGGCCGAGCTCATTGGAGCGGATGACGGGAATCGAACCCGCGCTTTCAGCTTGGGAAGCTGAAGTTCTGCCATTGAACTACATCCGCGCACCCACACGGCTACCTGTTTGGGGAGCTGTGCGGTGAGCCCAACGATAGCAGGTGATGCGCTCACCGCTCGGGACTCGCTCCTGGCTTAAGATAAAAACGTGCTGCTATCTGATCGTGACATCAAGGCCGGGCTCTCTACGGGTCAAATCGCTCTCGAGCCCCTCGACGAGTCGATGGTGCAGCCCTCGTCGATCGACGTGCGGCTCGACCGCTACTTTCGACTGTTCGACAACCACAAGTACCCCTTCATCGATCCGGCCCAGGACCAGCCGGAGCTGACCAGGCTCATTGAGGTGAACCCCGACGAGCCGTTCATCCTCCACCCCGGCGAATTTGTTCTCGGCGCCACGTATGAGCAGGTCAGCCTCGCTGACGACGTTGCCGCGCGGCTTGAGGGTAAGAGCTCGCTCGGCCGGCTTGGCCTGCTGACCCACTCAACGGCTGGTTTCATCGACCCCGGTTTCAGCGGTCACGTCACGCTTGAGCTCAGCAACGTTGCCACGCTTCCGATCACACTGTGGCCGGGAATGAAGATCGGTCAGCTGTGCTTCTTCCAGCTGACGTCCCCGGCGGAGAACCCGTACGGCAGCTCGCAGTACGGCTCCCGCTACCAGGGCCAGCGTGGTCCAACGGCGTCACGCTCCTTCGCCAACTTCCATCGCACCGATGTCGGCGCAACCGACGCGGGGCACCTCGGTCACTGATCGACGAAAGGCGCAGACCATGAGCGACGCCACCCCCGATCCGCTGCTTCAGGCGTTGACAGCGGAGGCCGCCAGTGAGCGGTATCCACACCGCATCGCCACCTTCGGAAAGCTTGTTGGCCGGTGGGCTGTGACCTCAACCCGCCGCGAGCTTGAGGGTGCGGAGTGGGAGGATGCCGCGTTCACCTGGAGCGTGGGGTACATCCTCGACGGGCGTGGTGTGCAGGACGTTGCGGTGATGGCGGATCCTGATGCCGCGACCGGAGAACGGACGATCTCAACGGCGGTGCGGGTGTATGACCCGTTGCTTGGCGCCTGGCGCGTGAGCTACCTTGAGCCGGAACGTGGCGAGTACGCTCACCTGATCGCGTCCGCGCACCGCGACGGTATTCGTCAGGACGGGACGCGCAGCGACGACAAGCTGATCCGGTGGAACTTCAGCGGGATCACAGCCGACCGCTATCTCTGGGATAGCTGGGTGTCGGATGACGAGGGCCTGACCTGGTGGTTGCAGGCGCACAACGAGGGCCGGAGGGTCGTATGAGTTCACGGGTCACAACACGGATCGCCGTCGGCGCGACGGCGCTTGTCATTCTTTTTGGTCTGACGGCGTGTGCGAACGGGCAGTTCCTCGACAACCCTCAGACCCCGTCCGCTCAGGCGACACCGACGACGGAGCAGCTGGTACAGCCGACCGTTGAACCGGAACAGGTGACGGAGGAGCCGAGCGGAGCGGTTGGTGCTCTGCTGACACGCGACGAGGTCATCGACCAGGCATCCAAATCGGTGACCTGCCGTGACGAGCGCACCTCCGTGACCGGATCGAGTGGTCAGGTGGTGCGGGTGACGGGCGACTGCCCCGAGATTGAGATCAACTCCGACGGCATTACCGCCGTGCTTGACACGGTGAACGGCATCACCATGGCGTCGAACGGTTCGGTCGTGTTTGTGGAGTCGGTGACCGCGGTGACGATCAACGGCGACAAGAACGTTGTGCTGTGGTCTTCCGACAAGCCAAAGGTGACCAACCGGGGTGACGAAAACACCGTGGGTCGGGACGACTAGTACCACTGCTTGACGCCGTTTGGCGCTTCGCCGCGCGGGCACCAGAATATTCCCCTCGGACACGTGTCCGAAAAGTGGTAGAATATCCAATGTATGTCGGATCACACTGCTTTCGGAATCGTTGAGAACAACGATTCTTCCGCGAGCAAGCACCGCTTAGATCCGCGAGCAGAGCGCACGCAGTCAGCCGTCTTTGATGCCATTGAACGCCTGGCACTGACCCAGCCTGACGATATTTCGGTCGCCCAGATTGTTCGGGAATCGGGAATCAGCCGCAGCACGTTTTATGCCCACTTTTCTGGCATGGAGGATCTGGCCGCCGGGTACCTGAATCGGGCTTTCCGTGACATCGGGCAGGTGGGGAGCACCGTCGGTGGCTCACCGCTTGGTGCCTGCCGCTCGCTGCTTGAGCACATGGTTGAGACTGTCCCGCTCTACGTCAGCGTGCTTGGTCTGCCTCTGCGAGGGCGAGCAATTGACCGCATGGTTGAGGGATACGCCGCGCAGTTTGCTCACATCCTGAGCCAGGCCCCCTCCCGCCCGGAGACCGTAGACCCAACGCTGTTCGGCTCCTACCTGGCCGGTGGCACCATTGCTGCGGTTCGGCAGCGCCGTCAAGAGCGGCGCCCACCCCCGGCAGATCTGGTCGTTGATGAGGTGCTGGCTTTTCTGCCGGCCTGGCTCACCTGACCCCCTCCGTTTGCTCGCCCGTGCGGGCCACAGCTTTTCCCATCCCATCAGTAGTAAGGACCTACAGAAATGAAGTTTGAAGTCGGCGAAACCCTGGTTTACCCCCACCACGGAGCGGTGACCATCACGGCGATCGACGTGCGTCAGATCAAGGGTGTGGAGAAGCGCTACATGAAGCTCCACGTGCACGCCAACGATCTCACCATTCAGCTCCCCGTTGACAACGTTGAGCTTGTTGGTGTCCGTGACGTCATTGACGCCGACGGTGTAAAGGCCGTGTACGACGTCCTCAACGAGGAGTTTGTGGAGGAGCCGGGCAACTGGTCGCGTCGTTTTAAGGCCAACCAGGAGAAGATGGCCTCCGGCAGCGTGTACCGGATCAGCGAGGTTGTTCGTGACCTGTGGCGTCGCGACCAGGAGAAGTCCGTCTCCGCCGGTGAAAAGCGCATGCTCGACAAGGCCAAGCAGGTTCTGGTTTCTGAGCTGGCGCTTGCACAGAGCATCACAGACGAAGAGGCTGCCGAGCGTCTGGACGAGGTCCTCGCCGGCAGCACCAGCACCGTCGCTGCCAGCTAGGACACCGTCCACTGCGGTCCGCCGGGCCGTGTGACGACGGGTGCCGACGGCACCCCACCGCAGGTCCTTGCCGCCGCCCGTTCTGCCCCGTGCAGGACGGGCGGTCGCTGGTTTAACCGTCGTGCAGGGAACGCAGCGCCTCAACGACCTCGGCGTGCCAGCGCCTGGCGGCGGGGAGGACTCCGCCAAAGATCGGCACGTCGTGAATCACGCCCGCGTACTGGACGCACGTTGCATCGCCTCCGGCCCGGCGTAGCGCGTGGGCGTAGGCGGGCCCGTGACGACGGAGGGGATCGTATTCGGCTGTCAGGATGACCGCGGGAGGAAGGTTGCTGAAGTCGCGGGCACGGAGTGGGGAGGCGAGGGCGTCCCTGGCCTGGCTGCGGTCGCCCAGGTAGTCGCGGGCGACAGACATTAGCTGGGCCACAACGATGGGGAACGGGATGCCCATTCGTACGGTTGGTGCAAAGTCGATGTGGCGAGCCGTGAGATCAAGCGCGGGGACCTCAAGGAGCTGGAGAGCAACGGGCAGCCGCCCGCGTGATCTGTTGAGCAGCGTGACCGCGGCCGCGAGTCCACCGCCCGCGGAGGTTCCGCCGACGGCCACGCGATCGGAGCGGATACCAAGGCTCGACGCGGAGGCGTGGACCCACTCAAGCACGGCGTAACCCTGCATGACCGCGGTGGGGTAGCGGTGCTCGGGGGCCAGTGCGTAGTCAACGGCGACAACCACAACGCCTGCATCGTGCGCGCGGCGGCGGGCGGCGGCGTCATTGGTGGGGTAGTCGATCCCGCCCTGGCTGAATGAGCCACCAAAAAACGTGATGAACGCCGGAAGGGGGGACGGCATTGTCGCGGTGGTGTCTTCCGGATCGCGTGGGTCGTAGATCCGGACGCGGACGTCGGGATACTCCTCAACCGGAACGGTGACCTCGCGGGTGCTGATGTCCGGACCGGTGACGCCAACCGCTGTGAGCTCACGACGGTCCCAGGCCAGCGCGGCCTTTCGGTGGGCGGCGCGGGCTGAGGCCGCTGCGCTCTGGCGCGTGCTCACCGCCGGGTGCGCCGTCTGCCCGGCGTGCGATGCTGCTGACGCCACGGTCGACGCTGATGACGCTGATGACGAAGCCGTTGGATCGGTTGCGGAGGCTCCGGCGGAGGACGGCACCGATGCCCCGGAGGGCCGGGCCGTCCAGGGGCGGCGCAGCAGCGCGCCCACCCGCGCCGTGACCGTCGAGATCGCGCGCTTGATCAAATAAACGCGATGCGTGCGGAGACGCTCCGCAAAGATGGGGTCAAGAGGCACGGGCGGGCTGGCGGCTACTCGGCTGAGGGCTGGCCGGTGCCCTGCTGCTCTGCCCAGGCCTCCGGCCCCACATCGGCGGCACCCGGGTCCATCCACATGAACTCAAGGATGTTGCCGTCCGGGTCCTCCAGGTCGCGGGAGTACATGAACCCGTAGTCC
>JBQELM010000061.1:0-5603 GCA_052103915.1 Mycetocola sp.
GCTGGAACTCGCTCACGGGCAACGTGGAGTCAGCGGCAAAGCCAAGGCCCGACGGCTCATGACCGGCGGAAATGAGCTGAGCACCAAGCGCAGCGATCATCGCCCCGTTGTCGGTGCACAGAGAGAGCGGCGGGATGCGCAGCTCAACACCCGCGGCGGCCGAGCGCTCGATGGCCAGCTGCCGGATGCGGGCATTCGCCACAACACCGCCGCCCAGAAGAAGGCGCGGAACGCCGGTATCAGCGCAGGCGTTCAGGGCTTTGGTCAGAAGAACATCGGCAACGGCCTCACGGAAACTGGCCGCCACATCGGCAACCGGTACCTGCTCACCGCTGTCCTGCACCTTCTCGACCCAGCGCGCAACGGCGGTCTTGAGCCCGGAGAAGGAAAAGTCGTAGCGGTGTGCCGCCATGTCCTTCGGCAGGCTCAGCCCGCGGGGGAAACGAATGGCGCGCGGGTCACCGTCGGCGGCTGCCCTGTCGATCTGGGGGCCGCCGGGATAGGGGAGCCCCAGAACCCTGGCGACCTTGTCAAACGCCTCACCCGCGGCATCGTCAATGGTCTCGCCGAGCAGCTCAACATCGGAGGTCAGGTCGCGCACCAGCAGCAGCGAGGTGTGCCCACCGGAGACGAGCAGGGCAATCGTGGGGTATTCAAGTGCCTCGCCCTCACCGGCAAGAACATCAGCGCCCACGTGACCCACCAGGTGGTTCACGGCGTACAGCGGACGGTCGATGGACAGGGCCAACGCTTTTGCCGCCCCAACGCCGACCATCAGCGCCCCGGCCAGGCCGGGCCCGCTCGTCACGGCCACGGCATCAATGTCGTCAAGGGTCAGCTGGGCCTCCGCCAGGGCCGCCGTGATCACGGGTCCGATAGCCTCCAGGTGGGCACGGGCCGCGACCTCCGGAACCACACCGCCATACCGGGCGTGCTCATCCATGGACGAGGAGATGACATTCGCCAGCAGCTGGCGTCCCCTGACAATGCCCACACCGGTCTCATCGCAGCTGGTCTCGATGCCAAGGACAACGGGGGCGTCGGTGTTCATACTGCTCCAGGTGTGTGGTGTGCGGGCGGCGTCAGCAGGTCTGCGCGCATGATGAGGGCGTCAACGTTGTCCGGTTTGTAGTACCCGGGTCTGACGGCAATCTGCTCAAAACCCATGCTCAGGTACAGGGCCTGAGCGACCGGGTTGTCGGCGCGAACCTCAAGGAACAGCGCACGAGCACGACGGGCGGCCGCCCGCTCCCACAGCGCGGTCATCAGACGACGCCCCCACCCCCTGCCGCGTGCGGCGTCTGCCATGGCAATGGTCTGAACGTCAGCATCACCGGAGCCGGACGGGGCGAGGATGCCGCCGTAGCCGATCAGGGTGCCGTCCGGTTCCACAACGGCAAGATACACCGTGTGTTCCGACGCGACATCGGCCGTCATCATGTCGTCAGACCAGGCATCGGTGGGGAAACTGGCCCGCTCAATCCGCATGATCGCCTCAACATCGCCAAGGGTTGCCTCGCGAAGGACGGCAGCGTCTGCGGTCGTCATCAACTCGCTCACGCCGTCACTCGTTTGATGCCTGCGGCCGGTGTCACATCCGGCGAACGCAGGTACAGGGCGGGAAGAGTCGGGAAGGTTGTTCCGACATTCAACCCCTCGGCCGCGATCTGCCCCAGGCGCGTGGCGGGAACAGCCGTCGCCGCCAGATGGGTGCCGTGCACCTCAAGCATTGCCGGGGTGGTGAGCGCTGGACCGTCCACCCGCTCAACACGGAGGGTTGTGGTTGGGGCAGCGTCGGCGATCGTGTAGCGCGACCAGTACAGCTCACGACGGCGCGCATCGGTACTGACGGTCAGCTCCCCGCGTCCACCAGCATCAGCCCACTCCCGTGCAATGGCATCGTGGCTGACCAGACCAATCAGAGGAACGTCCCGGCCAAGGGCAAAGGCGGTTGCGGCGGCGATGCCGATCCGAAGCCCGGTGAACGGGCCCGGCCCCATGCCAGCAACAACCGTTGTGATCCCGCGTGCTGTCAGCCCCGCCTCCGCCAGGGAATCACGGATAAGTTCACCGATCACCTCAGCATGACGCATGGTGTCGGCCACGCTGCGTTCGCTGAGCACGGTCCCGTCTGGCGAGACAACCGCCACGCTGGATCCGATGGAGGTGTCAATCGCCAGAAGCATGACCTCTACTCTACCGCCGAGTAGCCGCGCGAACCCGGCGCACCACAACGGTGCGCGGCTCGTCCCCCGCCAGCTCCCAGACGTCCTCCGGTGCCGGTGCCTCCGCGTCGGCGGACCCCACCCCGGTTGGCCTGGTGATGACCAGCTCCACCCATTCCTCCGCCACAGCGGCGGCCACCTCAGCACCCCACTCCATCAGGACAACGGACTGCGCAAAGGGGATGTCAAGATCGTCCACCTGCAACGGATCGGTCAGCCGGTAGGCATCCACGTGCACAAGCGGTGCCCCGCCGACCAGACTCGGATGCGTTCTGGCCAGCACAAAGGTGGGGCTTGTGATGGGCCCGCGCACACCAAGACCCTCACCGATGCCACGGCTGAGGGTCGTTTTGCCCGCGCCAAGCGGACCGGTCAAAACAAGGAGGTCACCGGCACCAAGCTCACGACCAATCCGAATGCCAAGGTCGTGCATGTCCTCGGCGGTACCGATCAGGTACTCACCATCCGAAATCACAGCGAGCTCCCCGAGCGTTGCGTGGCGTGTTCAGGGTGCGACTCCGACACGTACACCCGGCCGGGGCGTGCACCCATCCGGGTCACGATCTCGTAATTGATGGTGTTGGCGGCCTCGGCCCAGCGTTCCACCGCCGGTTCGCCCCGACCCGGGTCACCAAAAAGCACAGCAACGTCGCCAACAGCAAGTGTTGCCTCGCCCGTACCGATCACAAATTGATCCATCGCGATGCGTCCACGCTGCGGGAACTCAACACCGTCAACGGTGACAACCCCGGCATGTGACGCCTGACGCGGCACACCGTCCGCGTACCCCAGCGGCACAAGGGCAAGCCCCGACTCCGACTCCGTCCGATACACATAGCCGTAGGACACGCCATGACCGGCCGGTACCCGCCGTACCGCGGAGATCTGCGCTCGAACGGACATCGCCGGACGCAGGCCAAGCGCAGCCGAGTCACGGCCGTCGTCAAAGGGACTCAACCCGTACAGCGCCAGGCCGATCCTGACGGCGGTGAAGCGGGACTCGGGAAGGTCAATGGCCGCGGCACTGGCCGCCGCGTGGATCAGCTCGGGCTCAAGGCCCGCGGCCCGAGCGCCGCCCACACCACGCCTAAACAGGGCGATTGCAGCACGATCGTCCTCAACGGAGGTGTTGGACAGGTGGGTCATGATGCCCACAACACGGGTACGCCCCGCTGCCTCGTGCTGTGCCGCCACCCGGAACAGCTCGGCCCAGTCCTCCGGAGCCACACCGTTGCGGCCCAGCCCCGTCTCCAGCTTGAGGTGAACGGCCGCATCAGCAGCCGCGGCCCGGTCAAGCTGATCAACGCTGGATACGCCCAGTTCGATGCCGTCGGAGGCGGCCTCCTCAAACGGGGTGTTCGGCCCGTGTAACCAGCACAGCAGCCGTGCGGTGATCCCCGCACGACGCAGCGCCACGGCCTCGGCCAGTTCGGCCGTCGCCAGCAGATCAGCACCACCACGCAGTGCAGCCAACGCAGCCGGCACAGCGCCGTGACCGTACGCGTCCGCCTTCACCACGGCGATCAGGGTCACACCGTCAACCAGCTCGCGCATCCGCCTGGTGTTGGCCTCAATGGCATCCAGGTCAATTCTGACCTCACGAAAAGCGCTCACGCGTCCCCCTCCGCCACCACAAAAGCGGTGGCCACTCCGGCGTCATGCGACATCGTCACGTGGATCCGGGTGATCCCACGCTGCCCCACCCTGGCACCGGTCTCGCCGACGGTGTGAAATCTCGGCTCACCCTCAGGGCCGTTCAGAATCTCCATCTCCTGCCAGCGCACACCATCAGAGCCGCCGAGCGCCTTGATCAGCGCTTCCTTAGCCGCAAACCGACCGGCGAGGGAACGAAGAGCAAGCCCGCGCTCCGCGGGTGTGAACAGACGATCCCTGAGTTTGGGGGTACGGGTGAGGGCCCGCTCAAAGCGGGCAAGGTCAACAACGTCAACCCCGATCCCAACGATCATCCGCGATCAGCTACTCGACGGTGACCGACTTGGCCAGGTTACGCGGCTGGTCAACGTCAAGGCCCTTGGCCGCGGACAGCTCCATGGCGAAAACCTGCAGCGGGATGACGGCAAGCAGCGGCTCAAAGAACGGTGCAGCAAGCGGGATCCGAATAACCTCGTCGGCAAACGGCAGAACCGCAACATCCCCGGTCTCCGCAATCGCGATGACGCGGGCACCACGGGCACGGATCTCCTGAATGTTGGACACCACCTTGGCGTGCAGGGTCTCGGACCCGCGCGGGCTCGGAACCACAACAAACACCGGCTGCCCCGGCTCGATCAGGGCGATCGGTCCGTGCTTGAGCTCACCGGCGGCAAAACCCTCGGCGTGGATGTAGGCGAGCTCCTTGAGCTTCAGCGCGCCCTCAAGCGCGATCGGGTAGCCCACGTGGCGGCCAAGGAACAGGATGGCGCGCGAGTCGGCCATCCAGTGCGCCAGACGCTCAACGGCTTCCAGCTCCGAGTCAAGAATGGTGCGGATCTTCTCCGGGATCGCCAGCAGCTCGGTCGACTGCGCGGCCGACTCCTCTGCGCTCAGCGTGCCGCGAACCCGGGCAAGGTGAAGCCCAAACAGGTACAGCGCGGTGATCTGGGCGACAAATGCCTTGGTCGAGGCGACAGCAACCTCGGGGCCGGCGTGGGTGTACACAACCGCGTCGGACTCCCGGGGAATTGTTGCGCCCTGGGTGTTGCAGATGGAGAGCGTCTTTGCGCCGTGCTCGGAGGCGTACTTCACCGCGAGCAGGGTGTCCATGGTTTCACCGGACTGACTGATCGAGACAACAAGGGTCTCCGGCGTGATGATCGGGTCGGAGTAGCGGAACTCGTGGCTCAGCTGAACCTCAACCGGGATACGGGACCAGCGCTCGATGGCGTACTCGCCCACCTGACCGGCGTACGCCGCGGTGCCGCTGGCCACGATCACGATGCGGTTGATGCGCGCGAACAGCTCGTCAAGGCCGTTCAGCTCGGGGATATCAACAACGCCGTCGTGGACACGACCAAGGGTGGTGTTCAGAACCGCTTCCGGCTCCTCGTTGATCTCCTTAGCCATGAAGCTGGACCATCCGCCCTTTTCTGCGGCGGCAGCATCCCACTGAACATCAAATTCGGCGTTTTCTACCGGCTGACCGGCAAAGTCGGTGACCTCAACGCTGTCGGCCGTGATCGTGACGATCTGGTCCTGACCCACAGCAAGCGCCCGGCGGGTGTACGCCACAAAAGCGGCGACGTCTGAGCCGAGGAAGTTCTCTCCCTCACCCAGCCCGATCACCAGCGGCGAGTTACGGCGGGCACCAACCACAACACCCGGCTCGTCAGCGTGAACGGCGAGCAGGGTAAAGGCGCCGTCAAGCCGACTAACCACCCG
>JBQELM010000061.1:5613-8838 GCA_052103915.1 Mycetocola sp.
GAAGGCCTCGGTCAGCGATCCGGCTGCGCGGTACTCCTTACCGATAAGAACGGCGGCGACCTCGGTGTCGGTTTCGCTCTCAAAGCTGTAGCCCTCGGCCAGCAGCTCGGTTTTCAGGGAGTGGAAGTTCTCAATAATGCCGTTGTGGATGAGCGCAAGACGCCCGTCGTCACCCAGATGTGGGTGCGCATTCCCATCGGTTGGTCCACCGTGCGTTGCCCAGCGGGTGTGGCCAATACCCGTGCCGGAGTGCGGCAGGGGTGACGCCGCGAGGACGTCCGTCAGGGCGGACAGCTTGCCCGCCTTCTTTGCCGTCGCCAAAGCGCCGTCTCCATCGATGACAGCCACACCGGCGGAGTCATATCCGCGGTACTCAAGCCTGGTCAGCCCTCCGAGCAAAACCTCGCTGCTGTCGCGTTGCCCCACATATCCGACGATTCCACACATGACGTCAACCCTACCTGCAATAGGATGAACCCCTATGTCAGATGTGAGCGCGCCGTCCAGCTCCCACCGCTCGCCGTTCATGGATGTGGACCGAGCGCACTGGGCCGGCTTGGCGCCAGAGCTAGAGCAGCCCCTCCGTGAGACGGAGATCATCCAGCTGCGGGGGCTTGGCGACCGCATGGACATGCGGGAGGTGGCGGAGGTGTACCTTCCGCTGTCCAAGTTCATCAGTCTGTATGCGGAGAACGCCGGACATCTGAACACCGCAACGGAGCGTTTCCTTCGGAGTTCCCGTGAACGCACGCCGTTTGTGATCGGGGTGGCCGGATCGGTTGCGGTCGGCAAGTCAACCGTCGCCCGCCTGCTGCGCGAGTTGCTCGCCCGCTGGCCAGGAACACCCCACGTTGAGCTGGTCACCACGGACGGTTTCCTCTACCCCAACGCCGAGTTGGAGCGCCGGGGCCTGATGGGCAAGAAGGGCTTCCCCGAGTCGTACGATCGCCGGGCGCTGCTCCGCTTTGTGTCCGAGGTGAAGTCGGGGGTGGACGAGGTCCGCGCACCGTTCTACTCGCACCTGAACTACGACATCGTTCCCGATGCGAGTGTTGTGGTGAGGAAACCAGACGTCCTCATCGTTGAGGGCCTGAACGTTCTGCAGCCGCCCAGCGGTGACGGCAAGCTGGCGGTCAGTGACCTGTTCGACTTCAGCATTTACGTTGATGCCCGCACCTCAGACATCGCCACCTGGTACGAGGAACGATTCCTTGCCCTTCAGCGCGGGTCGTTCACCAACCCCAGTTCCTACTTCACCGTCTATGCCGACCTCACCGAGCAGGAGGCTCGACTCAAAGCCAGGTCGTTCTGGTCAACGATCAATGAGCCGAACCTCGTGCAGAACGTCCTGCCCACGCGCGCTCGCGCCGACCTTGTCCTGCGCAAGGCCAGCGACCACACCGTGAAATCGGTGCTTGTCCGCAAGATCTGACCCGCGCCCCGGCCCGCCGCTGGAAGACGCTGGCGTCTACCGCTGTGGTCGGCCGCTGTGCTGCGCTGCCCGCATCACCTGGCGAACCAGAAGCGTGATGACGCAGACAAACCCGGCGATGCTGACCGCATAGAGCGGGATAGCCCAGGGCGCGTGGTCGCCGCCCGAGGTGTAAAACGCATCCGCCAGTGACATTCCCGGCCCGAACGAGGCAATCCAGTAGGCGGGTGCACCCAGCATCAGAATGACGCCAACCGCCACAAGAACAATCTCGGTTGTGGCCCCGGACCAGGCGAACGCGACCGCCACAACGGCAACGGCAAGGAGGACGCCAACCCCGGCAAAAATGAGGGGGAAGACGGGATCAAGTTCCTCATTCTGCGCGGCCATCTCGCGGTGGATCTCAAACAGGCTCAGCCCTGGCCGCACCGCCATCGGGTTGAGCACCAGGATCTGGAGAGTCCCGAGCACGGCGTAGGCGGTGATCAGGATGGCCCCTGCCACGGCGGCGGCGGGGGTGGACCGAGACGACGGAGTGGGGCGTGGCATGGTGAGACCCTACCGGCTCGGGGACGGCGGAGCCGGGATTGTCACGATGATCGGGCGCCGCCGTCGGTGTGGGCACAGACCCGTCGCCCCGGAACGACGCGCCCAACCGGCACGGGTGACGCCCATCCCCCGCCCTGCCCGGGATCACGGCGCACGGCGCGGGTTGCCGCCCCGACCCCACCCGGTCGGGGGACAGCACTTTGCTAGCGTGGGTCCGGGCCAGCAAGCCCACTCACACGGACGCGAGTGCCCGCCGAGGCGGCGGCGCAGACGTACGGTGACCACGTCGCGAGTGCTGATCACCTCGCAGCCGGTAACCCCTCGATGACCGAGGCGCCGGACCCCGACGTCCCTCACCCGTCCAGGTAACGAGTACCCCCGCGGTACCGCCTGTTGACTCACGGTGGTGCCGCCATCACGGTCACACCCGTGGCCAGAAACGGACGACACATCACCATGAGAATTCGCCCAGCACTGAGCATCGCCGCCCTCGCGGTTGGCGCCCTGACCCTGACCGCATGCAGCAGCGGCGCCTCAGCCACCACAGACAACGGCGACGCAGCCGAGCTGTCCATCGCCGTCGTGCACGGCTGGGACGAGGGCATCGCCGTGTCCGTGCTCTGGGAAGCGATCCTTGAGGAGCACGGCTACGACGTCAGCCTGGAGTACGCAGATATCGCGCCCGTTTTCACCGGCCTGGCCGGTGGCGACTACGACGTGTTTATGGACTCGTGGCTGCCTAACACCCACGCCGCCTACCTTGAGCAGTTCGGCGACGACATCACCGAGCTTGGCGTGTGGAACTCCGAGGGCCGCAACGTGATCGCGGTCAACGCCGACGCCCCCATTGACTCACTCGATGAGCTGGCCGCCAACGCCGATCTGTTCGACAACCGGCTGGTTGGCACGGACCCCGGTGCCGGTTTGACCAAGATGACCCAGGAGAACGCCATCCCGGAGTACGGCCTGGAGAACATGGAGTTCCTGACCTCCTCGTCCCCGTCGATGCTGGCCGAGCTTGACGGTGCCATGGCGGAGGGCCGCGACATTGTGGTCACCCTGTGGCAGCCGCACTGGGCATACAGCGTGTACGACCTGAAAAACCTGGAGGACCCGAAGGGCGCGATGGGCGGCGCGGAGGACATGACCAGCTTCTCACGCATCGGCTTTGCGGAGGACTCCCCCGTCGCAGCCAAGTGGCTGAGTGATTTCACCATCGACATGGACACGCTGGCATCACTGGA
>JBQELM010000062.1:0-3475 GCA_052103915.1 Mycetocola sp.
ACAACAGCACCCACAACAGCACCCACAACAGCACCCACAACAGCACCCACAACAGCACCCACAACAGAACCCACAACAGAACCCACAACAGAACCCACAACAGAACCCACAACAGGCGTCGCACCTGTGCCATCTGATGCGGATCTCGTTGCGTCGGCGAAGAACTTGATTACGGTTCCACGCTCAGTCACGCCTGGTGAAAAGTTTGACGTTGGCCTCGATGATGCTCATGCGGGTGACACCGTGACGGCCTGGTTGTTTTCGCAACCGCGCAAACTTGGAGCCATGCAGGTTTCGGAGGCGGGGACAGCTCGGGTGACGATGCCTCTGGACGTGGCGCACGGTTCACATCGTCTTGCCCTGTACGACGCGGATGGAGCACTGATTGGATGGGCGCCGATCTCCGTGATCGATCCCACGACAACCAGCGCACCAACCAGCACCGGCAACGGCGCCAACGCGAACACTGGCGCCGAATCGACATCGTCAGTCTCGTCTTCGACTCTCGCCGCCACTGGAACAACGCCGGTCGGAATTGTCATCGTCGCCCTGATGCTCATCACAACGGGCATACTGGCACGACGCCGAACTCTGAGCCGGCGCGCGTAGTCTGACGCGACGGCCCAGGAAGCGCCGTCGAACGTCCGCAGCGACGTTCGGCGGCGCTTTCATGTGTCAGGCGGCCAGCGCACCGCGCGGATGTGACGCAGAGGGTTGATTCTGTCGGAAGACGTGATGCTGAGGCGGCGCGGCCGTACAGCCGTCTCTTCGCCGGCGCCTCCGCGTCATTTGCCCCTCAACGCCAAAACACGGCCTCCACATCCGCGCTTACAGCGACGCGGGGTTGCGCATCACGCCATTCGTAACTGGATGAGCCGCTGAACCATGTCACGGCCGAACCGGGCTTCAGAATGAAGGGAGATACCCGAGGGCATGAGCGTGGGCGCTCACCCCGCAACACACAGAGGCGGGTCAGACATCACAGGGATGTCTGACCCGCCTTCAGAAAGCAGAGAGCTTAGTGCTCGCCGTGTCCGCTCTCCAGCTCCTTCTTGGTGACAGGAGCGATGCGGTCCTCAAAGAACCAGCGAGACATGGCCGAACGCAGACGAGCCGAGTTCGTGATCTTGCCCTCAGAGTTGGGGCGGAGAACAACGGGAGCGTTGCTCTCGAAGCTCACCAGTTTCCACTGCTCGTACTCGTCAAGCGGTTCGTGGACCTCGATGTATTCGCCACCGGGAAGGCGGACAATACGACCCGACTCAAAACCGTGAAGGGCGATTGAGCGGTCCTTCTTCTGGAGTGCAAGACAGATTCGCTTGGTGATGAAGTACGCAACAAACGGTCCAAGGATGAGCATCGCCTGCAGTGCATGAATCACACCCTCCATCGTGAGATGGAAATGCGTGGCAATCAGGTCGGAGCTTGCCGCTGCCCACATGGCCGCGTAGAAGGTCACACCTGCCGCACCAATGGCGGTACGGGTCGGAGCGTTACGCGGACGGTCAAGGATGTGGTGTTCCCGCTTGTCTCCTGTGATCCACGCTTCAATGAACGGGTAGATCAGCACAAGAACAATGAAGATACCGATGATCAGCAGGGGAGCCAGGATATTCCACGACCAGGTGTGGCCCCAGAGCACAAACTCCCAGTGCGGAGGTACAAGTCTCAGAGCACCGTCGGCAAAACCGATGTACCAGTCAGGCTGCGTACCGGCGGACACCGGCGAGGGGTCGTACGGTCCGTAGTTCCAGATCGGGTTGATGGTGAAGAACGACGCGATTGTCGCGATCACACCGAAGACGATGAAGAAGAATCCGCCGGCCTTCGCGGCGTAAACCGGAAGGATCGGGAAGCCAACAACGTTCTGCTCGGTTCGACCCGGCCCGGCGTACTGGGTGTGCTTGTGCACGATGACAAACACGAGGTGCAGTGCGAGGAACAGAACAAGAATTGCAGGCAGCAGCAGGATGTGCAGCGTGTAGAGACGTCCAACAATCGCGGTACCGGGGAACTCGCCGCCAAAGAGCAGGAACGAGATCCAGGTTCCAACAAGCGGGATTCCCTTGATGATTCCATCGATAATGCGGAGACCGTTACCCGAGAGAACGTCGTCGGGGAGGGAGTAGCCGGTGAATCCCTCTGCCATCGCGAGGATGAAGAGGACAAAACCGATGACCCAGTTCAGCTCGCGGGGCTTACGGAACGCTCCGGTGAAGAACACACGGAGCATGTGCAGGCCGATGGAGGCAACAAACAGCAGTGCGGCCCAGTGGTGCATCTGGCGAACCAGGAGGCCACCGCGGATGTCGAAGGAGATGTCGAGTGTGGACGCCATGGCGATGGACATCTCAACGCCCTTAAGGGGCACATAGGAGCCGTCGTAGTGAACCTCGGCCATCGATGCCTGGAAGAAGAACGTCAGGAACGAGCCGGTCAGGAGGATGACAACAAAGCTGAACAGAGCAACTTCACCAAGAAGGAACGACCAGTGGTCGGGGAAGACCTTGCGGCCGAACTCCTTCACGGCACCGGAGATGCTCGTACGCTCGTCGAGGTAATTGGCGGCAGCGCCCGTGAACCCACCCGACTTCTTTTTAGTCGAGGCGGATGCCTGAGGTGCGGTGGCGGTACTCAATGACGCTCCCAGAAGCTCGGTCCAACGGCCTCCTGGAAGTCGCTCTGAGCAACGAGGTAACCCTCGTCGTCAACAGCGATCGGAAGCTGCGGAAGGGGACGGGCGGCCGGTCCGAAGATCACGGCGCAGTGGTTTGTGACATCAAACTGTGACTGGTGGCACGGGCACAGCAGGTGGTGGGTCTGCTGCTCGTACAGAGCAACGGGGCAACCAACGTGGGTGCAGACCTTGGAGTAGGCGACGATGCCGTCGTACGACCAGCCCTTGCGGTCCTCACGCTCGTTGAGGTCTTCGGGCTTGAGCCGCATGAGGAGCACGATGGCCTTGGCCTTCTCCTCGAGCATGTGGTCCATCTCACTGAGGCCCTCGGGAATGACGTGGAATGCCGAACCGAGTGTGACATCAGATGCCTTGATGGGGACACCGGACGGGTCGCGTGCAAGGCGGGTTCCCGCGGTCCAGGCCGTCTCGTTCAGGAGAGCAACCGGGTTCTGGCCCTCAGGGGCAAAACCGCGGAAGAGCACAACAGCGGGAAGCGGGAATGCAACCAGAGCACCGATCAGGCTGTTCCTGATCAGCGTCCGTCGACCAAAACCGGACTCCTTGTTGGCCTCGTCGAAAATCTCGAGTGCACGAGCACGGGTCTCTTCCGAGCCACGAACCGGGTGACGGTAGTCAACGGTTTCGTGGTCGTCCATCACGGCCTTGGCCCAGTGGACGGCGCCGATACCGATACCAAGAAGAGCCAGAGCAATTCCGATACCGATGAAGAGGTTGTTCAACCGAACGGAGAGAAGGTTCTCCGGCTCAATCGGGAAGATCATGTAGGCGGCGATT
>JBQELM010000062.1:3485-8787 GCA_052103915.1 Mycetocola sp.
GCTGTAGACGAAGCGTTCCGCCGTCCGCTCCTTCTTGGGGTCAAGATCCGTTACCCGCTTACGGTGCGGGGGGAAACCCGGGTTCTCGACGGAATCCTTGGCGACGACCGCGGTGCCCGTGGGAATGTTGCTCTCAGGGCCGTGGTCTGACGAGGCGGCAGCGGCGAGTTCCGCGCCGCTGTTATCGTCCTGTGCCATTGTGCTCCTTACTCCTGCTGTGCTGTGTGTTGGTGGCTGGGTGATCTAGTTCGACTTCGCGGTGATCCACACCGTGATGGCGACGATCGAACCCAGACCGAAGATCCAGATGAAGAGACCCTCGGCAACCGGGCCGAGTGAACTCAGCGGGTGTCCACCAACTGAGACTTCGTTCTCCATAAATTTGAGCGACGTGATGATGTCGCGCTTGTCCTCAGGGGAGAGGTTCATGTCGTTGAAGACGGGCATGTTCTGCGGGCCGGTGATCATTGCCTCGTAGATGTGTGCGGCCGATACGCCGCTCAATGCTGGTGCGTACTTACCCTCGGTGAGCGCTCCACCTGATCCGGCAACGTTGTGGCACATGGCGCAGTTGATGCGGAAGAGCTCGGCTCCGTTGGCTGCATCGCCCTCAGCGTCAAGGTACTTCTCATCAGGAATTGCAGGGCCGGGGGCAACGGAGGCAACAAATGCGGCCAGCGAGGCGATCTGCTCGTCGGTGAACTGGACGGGCTTCGCCGGAGCCTGGGCGTTGTGCGCCTGCATGGGCATGCGGCCCGTTCCGACCTGGAAGTCAACGGCGGCGGCGCCAACACCAATCAGGCTCGGAGCTTCATCCGATCCCTCAAGGTTGAAGCCGTGACAGGTTGCGCAGTTGGCCTGGAAAAGCTTGTCGCCTTCTTCAACGCTGGCCTGGCTGACTGTTGAGCTCTCAGTCTGCGCGGTTGCGCTTGAGATTCCGGCGTAGGCTCCGCCCGTTGCAATGAGGCCAATAGCGATCAGTGCGACGTTTGCAAGCGGGTGACGGCGGCCCTTCTTGCTGCAGGCGTCATGGCGCTTCTTCTTCGTAAACATGGTGTCTGTGCTCCGGGTTATTGCAGGAAGTAGATGACGATGAACAGGCCGATCCACACAACGTCAACGAAGTGCCAGTAGTAGGACACAACGATGGCGCTGGTTGCTTCCTTGTGACCGAAGTTCTTTACGGCAAAGGCGCGACCGATGACAAGGAGGAAGGCGATGAGGCCTCCGGCGACGTGAAGACCGTGGAATCCGGTCGTCAGGTAGAAGGCAGAGCCGTAGGCGTCCGAGCCAATTGTGACGCCCTCAGAGACGAGGGTGGCGTACTCCCAGATCTGTCCAGCCACAAACATTGCGCCAAGAACGTAGGTGAGGAAGAACCACTCAACCATTCCCCACTGGGTGGGCTTTGGTCCCGTTGACCTGGCCTGGAGACGCTCGGCCGCAAATACACCGAACTGGCAGGTCACTGAAGACAGCACAAGGATCGTGGTGTTGACCAGAGCAAACGGGACGTTAAGGAGTACCGTTCTGGACTCCCAGAGCTCCGGTCCAACGGAACGAAGGGTGAAGTAGATCGCAAAAAGCCCGGCGAAGAACATAACCTCGCTGCCGAGCCACACGATCGTTCCAACCGCAACGGTGTTGGGTCTGTTGATCTTGGGCGCTCTTGTCGCATAGTTCACTGAAGTGCTCGTCACATCCTCCATTATGGCTGATAGTTCGACGTGGTTTTTGCACACGACCCTCGCGTTTCGTGCGTCAAAGCCTTAGGGTTGCCTAAGTTATGGCTTCTTTTGTGGCCTCTTTGTGCCGGTTCTGCGCAGTACTGACGCGTCACTAGACTGGAATCATGATTGAGACGCCCACCTGGTCTTCGCTACTTCTCGCCCTGTTGAATCGTGAGGATCTCAGTGTGTCCGAGGCGACTTGGGCCATGGAGCAGGTCATGCTCGGGAACGTCAGTGACGCCCGACTGGCCGCATTCCTTGTTGCTCTGAGCGCAAAGGGTGAGACGGTCGACGAGGTTGTCGGATTCCGTGACGCCGCTCTTGACCACGCTCGAGAACTCCCGGTTTCTCCGTGGGGAGTGGACATCGTTGGTACCGGGGGAGACCGTTTTGGAACGGTTAATGTCTCGACGATGGCCTCCATCGTCGTTGCGGCCACGGGAGTGCCCGTTATTAAGCACGGTAATCGTGCGGCTAGCTCGCTGTCGGGATCATCCGATGTTCTCGGTGCGTTAGGGATTCCTGCCGATCTTGAGCCTGAGCGCGTTGCGGAGATTCTTCAGGAGGTCGGGATCACTTTTGCGAATGCCGCTGCGTTCCACCCCGGTTTTCGGCATGCCGCGGCCGTACGATCTGAGCTTGGCGTGCCGACGGTATTTAACTTCCTCGGGCCGCTCTGCAACCCAGCGCGTCCAGAAGCATCGGCGATCGGTGTCGCAAAACTTTCCGTCATTCCGTTGATGGTTGGCGTGTTTCAGACCAGGGGTGCAACGGCGTTGGTCTTCAGAGGCGATGACGGTCTTGATGAGCTCACGACCACAGGACACAGCCACATCTGGGAGGTGAATCGCGGCTCTGTAACGGAGCATGATCTCAACCCCAGGGATCTTGGTATTCCCATTGCCCAGATGTCCGATCTGATCGGAGGCTCCCCTGAGCACAATGCTGCGGTTGTGCGGGAGACCCTTTCGGGTAAAAAGGGCCCTGTTCGTGACATCGTCATTCTGAATGCGGCCGCAGGGATTATCGCCTATGAGCTTTCGCGGAACGCTCAGCGTGGCCAGGAGCCCATGCGGGAGCGTTTTGTTGATGCTATGGCACGTGCGGCTGAATCCATTGACAGCGGCGCTGCACAGGCCAAACTGGACTCGTGGGTGAGTTCTATTCGGAATTAGCCACATCAGGTCGTGAGTAATGGTGCTCACGATTACTACCCGAGCACAGGGAGTGGACCATGAAAAAACTGATCAACGATCCGCACGATGTTGTGGCTGAATCTGTCGCTGGATTCTTGCGTGCTGAATCTGAACGTGTTGTTCGGGTGGGGGACACGCTTGCAGTTCGACGCGCTGACGCTCCCGTCGCGGGAAAAGTCGCCCTGGTGAGCGGTGGAGGCAGCGGGCACGAGCCCCTGCACGCTGGATTTGTTGGCTCGGGAATGCTTGATGCTGCTGTGCCCGGTCCTGTTTTTACGTCGCCGACACCCGACCCGATCGTGGCGGCGGCGAAGGAGGTTGACTCCGGTGCTGGCGTCCTCTTCATCGTGAAGAACTACACCGGTGATGTGCTCAATTTTGAGACCGCGGCAGAGCTTGCCGAGCTTGAGGATGTATCCGTGTCGACAGTCATCGTTGACGACGATGTTGCAGTCAAGGATTCGCTCTACACCGCTGGCCGACGCGGGGTCGCGGGGACGCTCCTCGTCGAGAAGATCGCCGGTGCTGCGGCCGAACGTGGTGATGACCTTGAGGCTGTGACCGCGATTGCGACCCGTGTTGTCCAGCAGGTCAGGAGCATGGGTGTGGCTCTGAGTGCTTGCACGGTTCCTCACGCCGGTGTTCCCAGTTTTGAACTCGCCGAGGATGAGATCGAGGTGGGGATCGGTATTCACGGTGAGCCGGGACGTGCACGTATTCCCGCTGAGCCGGCCGATGCCATCGCGCTCCGGCTTCTTGATCCCATCCTTGAAGATCTGGCCATTACCGCAGGCGAGCGGGTTCTTGTGCTGGTGAACGGCATGGGTGGAACACCGCTCTCTGAGCTCTACCTTCTTTTTGGCTCGGTATCGACGATTCTTGAAGACAGGGGAGTGGTCGTTGATCGATCACTGGTGGGCAACTACGTCACCGCATTGGAGATGCAGGGAGCATCTGTGACCATTCTTCGACTCGATGATGAGTTCCGTGACCTGTGGGACGCTCCGGTTGATACGCCGGCCCTTGTCCGGAACCACCGATAACGGTTTGTACATAGTGAGGACACAACGATGACACTTGATGCTGCCTGGGCACGCCGCTGGATCACGGGGACGGCAAGCGTCGTTTCTGACCAGCGTGATGCACTCAACACCCTTGACCGTGCAATTGGTGACGGTGATCATGGCGAGAACCTTGATCGCGGATTTCACGCAGCGGTCCAGCGGGTGGATGATCTTGGTGCCGACGCAACACCTGCGGATGTCCTTAAGGCCGTAGCGTCAACGCTGATTTCCACCGTTGGTGGTGCAGCAGGTCCGCTATATGGCACTGCATTCGCTCGGGCTGCGCGGGCAGCGGCAGGCGAAACCCAGTGGGACACCCAGCTTCTCGCGACCGTGATTGCTGCGGCCGGCGGGGGAGTAGAGGAGCGGGGGAAGTCAACGCGTGGAGAGAAAACCATGAACGACGCGTGGGGTCCCGCCGCTGATGCAGCCAAGGCTGCGGCGGAGGAGGGCGCATCGGTTGATGTTGCTCTCGCCCGCATTGCCGAGGCGGCGCAGGCCGGGGCGGTCGCGACAGAACCGCTGGTCGCGTCAAAGGGCCGCGCCAGTTACCTGGGGGAGCGGTCGATTGGCCACCGTGATCCGGGCGCCGAGTCGACAGCGCTCATTCTCGCGGCCGCAGCGAAGGCCGCAGCATGACAGTCGCGATTGTCCTTGTCTCCCATTCGTCTCTTGTTGCGGAGGGAACAAAGGATCTCGCCGGTCAGATGGCTCCTGACGTCACGATTCTGGCGGCCGGGGGGCGTGCTGATGGTGGCCTTGGTACCGACTACGCGCGGATCGAGACCGCGTGCAGTGAGGCTGATTCGGCAGCTGGAACGGTCATTATCGCTGATCTCGGTTCGGCCGTCATGACGGCTGAATCAGTTCTTGAACTCAGCGATTCTCCCGAGCGATTTGTGATTGCCGATGCCGCTTTTATTGAGGGAGCGGTGGCAGCTGCTGTTGCAGCGCAAACCGGTGGTGACCTTGCGGCCGTTGTTGCCGCCGCGGAGAGCTCGCTTCGCCACGACGCCGCGAGCGGAGACGATGGGCCAGGCGCGGTCGACGGTGATGTGGACGCACGGGGTGCGGCTGCCGGAGTTTCGGGTAACTCCATTGATGTTGTACTGGTGAACCCCGAGGGGCTGCATGCGAGACCTGCGGCAGATTTTGTTCGATTGGCTAGCACGTTTGACGCGGACATCACCGTTAATGGTGTTGATGCCCGGAGTCTTTTGGGAATCATGGCGCTGGGGCTGACGCAGGGACGCACGGTCACAATCAGTGCAACGGGCGCCGAAGCGAGTCAGGCTCGGGCGGCTCTGTCAGA
>JBQELM010000063.1:0-8758 GCA_052103915.1 Mycetocola sp.
GATGGCGGAAAGGTCGGTGTCATTGCGCACCGCTCCGGTCACAGCGACCTCGTCACGTTCTCCGACGAGACTGACGGTGCAGACGTCACCAAGGTGTCGCTCCGTCTGAGCGAGGACGAGGCGCACACCCTCGCCGAGCTTCTGGGCGGGACGCAGATCACCGAGTCGCTGTCGGCGCTTGAGCAGATCCCTGGTCTCTCCATCGACTGGTTCACCGTTGACTACGACGACCACATTGCGGGCCAGCCGCTGGGTAACCCGGCCGAGCGTGGCATTGCAGGGCTCACCGTTGTCGCCGTTGTGCGGGGTGACTCGGCCAACCCCGCGCCCTCACCCGACTTCCGGGTGTTCCCCGGCGACACCCTTGTTGTGGCCGGAAGCCCGGAGAAGGTCGCTAAGGCCTTTGCCTTCTTCCGTGGTGGAGTTCAGCCGCGTCCCGTCGCCGACGCGTCACCGGGGGACTAATGGCGCACGGTGAAGAACTCATCGTCCTCGGCGCACTCTTTGTCCTCGCGTACATTCTGGGGCGGCTCGGCAAGCTGATCGGGCTGCCAGCGATCCCCATCTACATGCTGGTTGGCCTGCTGGCCAGCCCACACTCTGGCTGGTTCCCGTTCTCGGTTGAATCAAGCCATATTGAGCTGATGGCCGTCATCGGTCTGATCATGCTGCTGTTCTCTCTCGGTCTTGAGTTTGACCAGGACGAGTTCTTTGGCAACGCCGGCAAGCTACTCATCTCCGGTGGCAGTTACATTGCCCTCAACATGGCCGTCGGCATCGGCTTTGGTTTTGCGCTGGGCTGGGGCTCGCAGGAGGCCCTCATCATTGCGGGAATCACGGCGACGTCCTCAAGCGCCATCGTCACCAAACTGCTCATTGAGCTCAAACGCCTGACCAACAGTGAGACGCCCATGATCCTGGGCATCACGGTGGTTGAGGACGTATTCATTGCCATCTATCTCGCCATTGTTGGTGTTGTCCTCAGCGGTGAGACGGAGCCGTGGCCGGTCATCCTGAAACTCATCATTGCGTTCACGTTCATTGTGGTGATGTTTGCGCTTGCGCGCTTTGGTGGGCGGCTGGTGTCCAAGCTGCTGCGCACCAGGGACGACGAGCTGTTCACGATCCTGTTCTTTGGCCTTGCCGTCATGTTTGGCGGTGTTGGTGAGCAGCTGGGCGTGACCGACGCGATCGGTGCGTTCCTGATTGGTCTTGTCATCGGGGCCAGCCGGTACCGCAACCGGGTTGAGGCGGTCGCCGTGCCGCTCAGAGATATTTTTGGCGCGTTCTTCTTCCTCAACTTTGGGTTGGGACTGGACGTGGCCACCTTTGGCACGGTGCTTGTGCCGGTGCTCCTTGCCGTGCTCATGACGGTCGCGCTGAACGTCATCGCGGGACAGTTTGTGGCCTGGCTGAACGGCTTTGACGCCCGAGCGGGAATCAACACCACCGTCATCCTGCAGAACAGGGGCGAGTTTGCGCTGATTCTTGCCACGATTGCCGCCTCGGCGGGGTTGGACGAGCGCATTCAGCCGTTCGCCGGTCTGTACGTGCTGATCATGGCCATTGCTGGACCGATCATTGCGTCGCAGTCCGAGCGCATCAGTTCCCTGATTTTGCGTACCCCGGCGCGCACGGCAACGGGGAGTATCAGGACGGTCAGTGCGGCGGAGGCGGCCATGGCCGCGGAGTTTGCGCAGACGGGCAGCGTCCCGACCGTTGGGCCGTCGACCGGTGGCGTATCGACCGGTGGCGTACCGACGGGTGCGGTGTCGACCGGTGGCGTACCGACCGGTGGCGTACCGACGGGTGCGGTGTCGACCGGTGGCGGGCCGACTGGTGGCGTACCGACCAGTGCGGAGCCGACGGTGCCCGCGGACGCGGACGCGGACGACGCACTGGACAGCACACGGGTGAAACCGGTGCGGACCGAGACGGGTTCTGTGATGTCAGACCGGCCCCGCTCCCCACGTGACCCGAGCGGTTCGAGTGACCCAAGCGGTGCGAGTGATCTACGCGGTTCGAGAGGTCCGACCGGTCTGAGCGGTCACAGCGATCCGGGCGGCACCGACTCGGCACCCGGCGCGGGGGACGCTCAGAGCACCCCGGGTCCTTCCGGCACCCCCGGCTCGGACAAACAGCAGATTGACGACGCCGTTGAGCGCGCCATGCGCGACGCCTTCGATGACGAGAGTGGACGATGACACAGGACACAAGCCCCCAGACCGCAGAACCCACGTCGCAGCGTGATGGCCGTGACGGTTCTGACACGAGCGAGCGGCGCATTCCTGCCTGGTCGGCCCAGGAGCCCCGCCTGGCCAGGGTGATGCTCAGGCCCCGGTGGGTCCTGCTTCTGATTGTTGCGCTGGCCATCGCCGGTGCCTTTGCCGTGCTCGGCCACTGGCAGCTCAGCCGGTCGGTCATCCAGGCAGAGATCGAGTCGTCGGGAAGCGAGACGGTCCAGCTTGTCGCCGACGTGGTGACGCCGGGTGAGCCGGTCAGGGAGGACGCCATCGGCCAGCGGATCGAGGCGTCTGGAACCTACATCGCGGCCAACACCACCGTGATCACCGACCGGATGAACGACGGGGTGAAGGGGTACTGGGTTGTCGGTTCGCTGATCGAAGGTGCGCACAACCCGCCGCGGGTGCTCCCCGTTGCGCTGGGCTGGACGGAGGACCGCGCCACCGCTGACCGTGTGGCTGCGGAGATCATTGCCGACGGCGGGCGCCAGATGAGTGTGACGGGCCGCCTGGCGGGGAGCGAGCCGCCGGCCGTTGACGAAGACAACGAGGACCCCTTTGAGCTGAACTCCATGGCCGTGTCCGCGCTGATCAACCAGTGGCAGGGCATCAACGACGCCGACGTCTACACGGTGTACGCGGTGAGTGCGACCGCCCCCGACGGCCTGAGCGTCATCACCGCCGGTCCGCCTGTGGCCGACACCACCGTCAACTGGCTCAACATCTTTTACGCGGCCGAGTGGGTCATCTTTGCTGGTTTTGCGATCTTCCTGTGGTTCCGACTGGTCCGTGACGCCCGCGAACGTGAGATCGACGAGCGCGAGGACGCCGCGGCACAGGCATCATCGGCGGCGGCTGGTTCGGGGAGTGGCCCAGACGGTGAGGACGCGGCCGCTGCTGCCGCGACCGGTTCCGCTGGGGCCGACGCTGAGGCGGCGACCGTTCCCGAAGCATCAAGCCGACGGGCACTGCGCACGATCCGCACCGAGCAGGCTCGGCTCCGCGACTCCGGCGCGGACGAGAGCACTCCCGGCACGCCGTAGACTAGGGGTATGGCTTTGGAACCCCGTGAACGTGACCTTCCGCGGATCAAGAAGGCGCTGACCTTCTACAAGATCTCCTCGATCATCACAGGAATCCTGCTGCTGGGCCTCGTCGCCGAGATGATCATCAAGTACGGCTTCGACGTGGTGCTTGAGGTTGGTGGCACGGGCGGCGGTTTTGCCCTGGTACACGAGGACGCCGTCACCGGCTTTAACCTGTTCACGGCACTGCTTGTCGCTCACGGCTGGTTCTATGTTGTGTACCTGTTCTCCGACTTCCACCTGTGGAGTCTGATGCGCTGGCCGTTCACCCGGTTCCTGCTCATCGCCCTCGGCGGCATCATCCCGCTGCTCTCCTTCTTCCTTGAGGCCCGTATCGGCCGCGAGGTCACCAACTACCTGGCGAAGCGCCAGGCCGCATCACACACACTGGAGGACTCCCATTAGCGAGATCACCCCGGCAGGACCCCGTCCGGTCCTCGTTGTCGACTTTGGCGCGCAGTACGCCCAGCTCATCGCCCGTCGGGTGCGTGAAGCTGGTGTGTACTCCGAGATCGTGCCGCACACCATCACCGCTGAGGAGGTGCGTCAGAAGAACCCGGTTGGTGTGGTTCTCTCCGGCGGCCCCTCCAGCGTCTACGAGGACGGTGCCCCCGGCCTCGACGCTGGGATCTTTGATCTGGGCGTTCCCACCTTCGGAATTTGCTACGGCTTCCAGGTCATGGCGCAGGCACTTGGCGGTGAGGTCGCCCACAGCGGTCTCCGCGAGTACGGCGCAACGCCCATCACCGTGACCGGTGAGAGCGTCCTGGTCGACGGTCAGCCGGACGAGCAGACCGTCTGGATGAGCCACGGCGACCAGGTGTCGCGTGCCCCCGAGGGCTTTGACGTCATCGCCTCCACACCGTCGACGGCTGTTGCTGGCTTCGCCAACGCCGAGCGTGGACTGTACGGCGTGCAGTGGCACCCGGAGGTGAAGCACTCCGAGTACGGTCAGCGCCTGCTGGAGAGCTTCCTGCACCGTGCCGCCGGAATCGCCAACGACTGGAACCCCGGCAACGTCATCGCCGACCAGGTGGAGCGCATCCGCGAGCAGATCGGCACGGGACGGGTCATCTGCGGTCTCTCCGGTGGTGTTGACTCCGCCGTGGCCGCAGCCCTGGTGCACAAGGCCGTCGGCGACCAGCTGGTTGCCGTGTTTGTTGACCACGGCCTGCTCCGCCAGGACGAGCGCCGCCAGGTTGAGGTTGACTACGTCGCCGCAACGGGGATCCGTCTGGTCACCGTTGACGCCCGCGAGCAGTTCCTGACCGCTCTGGCCGGCGTCAGCGACCCGGAGACCAAGCGCAAGATCATCGGCCGTGAGTTCATCCGCACCTTTGAGGGTGCACAGGCTGAGCTCATCGCCGAGGCTGCGAACGACGGCGACCCGATCAAGTTCCTTGTGCAGGGAACCCTCTACCCCGACGTTGTTGAGTCGGGTGGCGGAACCGGCACAGCCAACATCAAGAGCCACCACAACGTTGGTGGACTGCCAGATGACCTGACCTTTGAGCTGGTTGAGCCGCTGCGCACCCTGTTCAAGGACGAGGTTCGCGCCATCGGAAGCCAGCTGGGTCTGCCGGACGAGATCGTCCAGCGCCAGCCGTTCCCCGGCCCTGGCCTGGGTATCCGAATTGTGGGTGAGGTCACCGAGGAGCGTCTTGAGCTGCTGCGTCACGCCGACGCGATCGTTCGTGAGGAGCTCAGCGCCGCTGGTCTTGACCGCGAGATCTGGCAGTGCCCCGTTGTGCTGCTCGCCGACGTTCGCTCGGTTGGCGTTCAGGGCGATGGGCGCAGCTACGGGCACCCGATCGTGCTCCGTCCGGTCTCGAGCGAGGACGCGATGACCGCGGACTGGACCCGACTGCCGTACGACCTGCTGGCCAAGATCTCGAACAGGATCACCAACGAGGTTAAGGACGTCAACCGCGTTGTCCTTGACGTGACGAGCAAGCCACCGGGCACCATCGAGTGGGAGTGATCCCACCACACGCTTGACGCCGACGGCGCCATCCCTGCGGGGGTGGCGCCGTCGGCGTAGGACCGTCAGTTCACGGCTGCGGTCTCCCGCTCAGCTGACGGCATCGGCTCGGCTGAGGCCGCCGCGTCTGCGGAGCCAGTGACAGCGGGCGTGGAGTCCCGGTCAGCTGAGTACGCCGGGGGAGTCGGACCGGAGCGGCGAGAGAGACCTGGCACCGGGGACGTGCTCTCCCGCGGCCGCGCGTCTGGCCTGGATGGCCCAGCCGATGAGAACGATGATGCGCTTTTCATCTGCGACGTGTTCGGGCAGGTAGACAACCTCTGCCTCGTCGCCAATGGTTGGTGTCAGGGTGCGTGGAATGAGCGCGGATTTGGTGACCCAGCGGCGTTGACCTGACTGGTCCACAAACTCGGTCACGACCTGAATCATGGGCACGTCGTTCACGACGAGTCCGGTGGCGGTGACGTCGCTCACGGTTCCTGGTCGAGGGGAGGTGCGGCTGAGGGCGGTGGTCAGGTAGGAGGTGCGGCGTGCCTCCAGGCGGCGGCGCAGCAGTCGTAGGGCCAGCGTGAGAACGGTCAGAACCGCGGCGGCGACGGCGAGGACGGTGGGGAGCGCATAAAACACCCACTCCACCGGGCCCCAGGGCTCGTCGTTTCCGAAGCTCGGGTCGACGGCTACTCCGATCGCGCTCGGTGCGCGCCACCACCCGGCATCACCACACGCGGCCCACACGGATGTTCCGGTGAAGCCAAGAGCCTGAAGGCTGAACGGCCGAACAGCCGGCGTGGTTCCGCTGGCTGCGCGTGTGGCGCTCTGCTGGTACCAGTGCGCCGCGATCAGTCCGGCGAAGATTCCGCCAACAAGCAGCCAGGGCATGGGGGCGTCCGGTGTTTCGTCCCAGGCAAAGACGGAGTTGAGGTTCATGATGCGGAAGACATCGGCAACGCTGATCAGTCCCCGAGCCACAATCGCACCGGTTCCGATGAGAGCAATGCCCCACACGATGGAGCCGATGATGGCGGGGCCGCGGCCTCTGGCGGCCTGCTGGTTGATCGTGTTTTGCTGACGGTCGCGGGGGTTTACTGTGCTCACGACCCACCATCGTATCGCCCCCTGAACAGGGGTGGTTCCCGCTGGGTGCCCGCACGACCGCTCGCCATAGCGGGTTAGCATTCGGGCATGAGCACTCGCGACCTTCCCGCTCGAATGGGTGACCTGCCCGCCATTGGCCGCCCGGCAACGGCGGCGCTCCGTGCCAAGGGTGTGACCACGCTGGCGCAGTGCGCGGCTCGCCCCCGGTCCTCGCTTGCAGCGCTGCACGGTGTTGGTCCCGTCGCGCTCCGACGGCTTGATGCGGCCCTGGCTGAGCGGGACCTGCGGTTCCAGCCGGAGGACTGACGGACTCATCGCCGGGGTCAGGCGGGCTCCGCTGCCAGGCGTTAACGCCTGAGGGGCGGAACCCGGTGGGCTCCGCCCCTCAGGGACGTTCGGTTATGGGGCCGGCACGTGGCCGGGCCGCTGTTACTCGCGCAGAATGGCGAGCAGTCGCAGGATCTCAACGTAGAGCCACACGACGGTCAGCATGACACCAAAGACGCCGGTCCAGCCGTACTTGCGCGGTGCACCGTTCTTGACGCCCTGCTGGATGAAGTCGAAGTCGAGCACAAGCGAGTAGGCGCCGAGCAGGATCGCGAACACGCCAAGGATCGCGCCGAGCGGGACGGTGCCAAGAATCGGGATGGTGACGTCGTAGCTACGCAGACCCCAGGTCCCGTCAACGCCACCAAACATGGTGAGGAAGAAGTTGACCAGCGAGAACACCATGTACGCGACGATCGCGATCATGAAGATCTTGGTCGCGCGCTTGCTTGCCCGCACCTTGCCGCTGGCGAACAGGGCGAGGGTTACACCCACCACAACCAGTGTGGCCAGAACGGCCTGGCTGACAACGCCGGGGAACCGAGCCTCAAGGTTGGCGGACAGGGCACCAAGGAAGAACCCCTGTGCGCCGGCGTAGGCCAGGATCAGGCCGGGGACCGGCTCCTTCTTGAAGATGTTGACCAGCGACAGACCAAAACCGGCGATACCGGCGATGATCATCAGCAGCGGCAACGCCCCACCGACCATGTACCCGGCGACGGCACCAACGGCCAGGACGCCAAAGGCGATAGCCGACTTGAGGATGGTGTCCTCGATGCTCATCCGGTCCGTTTGGGTGGGCGTCGCGGAGGGGCTCGCGTAGAGGGAGTTCAGCTGCTCTGCTGTGGGGGTGGCGACGGTGGATGACCCGCCTGAACGGAATGCGTCATTGTTGAACGCCGGGTTATTGACGGCCATGCTGTGGCTACTCTCTCTCGGTCGTGGTGATCGGGGGATGATTCGCGCGAAGCGAAGCGTTTTATTAACCGTACACAACCGGGCAGAGAATCTCCTGCGATGTGCAAGACAAATCCGAGTGATGCTGTGCGCTGTGCGCGGACGGCCGATTAGCGTTGACGTATGACTTCTCGTCCCGCACGTCCCCTGATCATCGGCCACCGTGGTTCACCGGCCACGCGTCCGGAGCACAGCCGCTCCTCCTATGACCTCGCCATCGCGCAGGGGGCCGATGCGGTTGAACCGGACATCGTCGCGAGCAGGGACGGCGTCCTGCTTGTGCGGCACGAAAACGAGATCTCCGGCACAACGGATGTGGCCGACCGCCCCGAGTTCGCCGATCGCAAGCGCACACAGATTGTGGACGGCCAGTCGATGACCGGCTGGTTTACCGAGGACTTTGATTGGGCTGAACTCGCCACCCTGCGCTGCCGCGAACGGTTGCCTGAGCTGCGCCCGGCCAGTGCCGCTCACAACGACACGGAGCCGCTTCTCAAGCTCAGCGATGTGCTGGAGATCCTTGATGCATCCGATCGCTCGATCGCCGTCGTCATTGAGCTGAAGCACGCCGAACACTTCCGTCGCATCGGCTTGCCGCTTGACGCTCTGCTGGCGACGGAGCTCTCGGAACGGGGGTGGGCGCAGGGGCGTCCCGTCTACCTTGAATCATTTGAGGAGGCGGCGCTGCACGGTGTGAGGGAGCGCGGCGTTGAAGCGCAGCTGATCTACCTGATGGAGGACCACGGTGGCGCTCAGGACCTGATTGGTGAGCTGGGCTCGGCAGCGCCGCGCTATGCCGACCAGCGCAGGGAGGCGGCACTGGCTGAACTGGCGAAGCGGGTGGATGGGATCAGCGTTGACACCTCTGTTCTGCTTCGGCCGCTGCCCGCGGGGGTGGGCGGGTCCCAGCCTCCCGCAGCGGTGGAGGTCGACGGGGCTGAGCTGCGGGGAAGCGAGCTGGTGGAGCGGGCGCATGCCCAGGGCCTGCGTGTTTTTGCCTGGACGCTTCGGGCCGAGAACGCCTTCCTCGAGCCGCAGTTCCAGACGGGGGAGGCCGGTGCTCTGGGCGA
>JBQELM010000064.1:0-8727 GCA_052103915.1 Mycetocola sp.
GTCAAGGGTGCGATGGATGCTGTCCAGTCGGTGGGGGAACGGCTGGTTGCGGAGTCGGGCGACACACCCGTTGTGCTCCTTGGTCACAGCTGGGGATCGCTCATGGCACAGAAGATCGTCGCGCGCACCCCGCTGTACGACGGACTGGTGCTGAGCGGAACCTCGTTGGCGGTGCCCGGCGTCATGAACATCGGTGACCTGAACAAGCCGTGGCGCTCGCCGGATGCCAGCGGTCTGGAGTGGCTGTCCCGCTCGGAGGCGGCGCGGAGTGCCTTCGCCTCCGATCCGCTCTGCTTTGACATCGGTGAGAAACCGGCATGGACGCCCCTTCAGGCTCTCGCGCTGATCGGTCGCCCTCCCCGTCAGCTGCCCCGCCAGATCCCCATCCTGATCCAGGGCGGTCAGCGGGACAGCCTGGGCGGGGAGCGTGGTCTTCGGGCCCTCTACCTGGCGTACCGCGAGCGAACGGGTGTGCAGGACATTAGCCTGCGCATCTACCCCGAGGCCAGGCACGAGATTTACAACGAGCTGAACAGGGATGAGGTTGTCGCCGATCTGACCGAGTGGCTGACCGCCCGCTTTGCCCGGGGAGCGTAGGGCAACACAACCCCGCACACCCCGGTGTGTCAGCGACCGGGGAGCGTAGGCTGATCCCATGCATGGTGAGTACAAGGTCCCCGGCGGGAAGCTCGTTGTTGTTGATCTTGATACCAGGGGCGGTGTGTTCGTTGACGTTGCCGTCGCGGGCGACTTCTTCCTTGAACCGGACGACGCCCTCGCCGACATTAACGCGGCCATTACCGGTTTGGCGGCCACCAGCGATGCCACCGCCATTGCCGCCGCGATCCGCGCGGGGCTTCGGCCGGAGGCCACGCTGCTGGGCTTCAGCCCTGAGGCCATTGCCACCGCTGTCCGTCGTGCCGTGACTGACGCGGCCGACTGGCGCGACTTCGACTGGGAGATCATTCACGAACCGGCTGTGTCCCCGCAGCTGCACCTGGCGCTTGATGAGGTTCTGACCGAGTCTGTTGGCTCGGGGCGCCGTGGACCGACGCTGCGGATCTGGGAGTGGGAGCAGTCGGCCGTGGTGATCGGCAGCTTCCAGTCGGTGAAAAACGAGGTGGACCGTGAGCAGGCCGCGGCGCACGGCTTTGACGTTGTCCGCCGCATCTCTGGCGGCGGCGCGATGCTGATGGAGAAGGGCTCTGTCATCACGTACTCGCTGTACGTTCCGGCCGAGCTGGTGCAGGGCATGACCTTTGCCGACAGCTACGCCTACCTGGATGACTGGGTGCTCCAGGCGCTGAATTCGCTCGGCATTGCCGCCGAGTACAAGCCGCTCAACGACATCACCAGCCCGGCGGGCAAGATTGGCGGGGCCGCACAGAAGCGACTCGGCAACGGCGGGGTGCTGCACCACGTCACGATGAGTTACAACATGGACGGCGAGCTGATGGCCAAGGTGCTGCGCATCGGTCGCGAGAAACTCAGCGATAAGGGCACAACCTCCGCGGCCAAGCGGGTTGATCCGCTGCGCAAGCAGACCGGGCTGAGCAGGGCTGAGATCATCTCGCGGATGCTGGAGACGTTCCGCAGTCTGACCGGTGCCGGTGAGGGTGCTGTCACGGAGGAGGAACGCTCGGCGGCCGAGGCGCTTGTTGAGTCAAAGTTCAGCACGGAGGCCTGGCTTCAGCGCGTTCCCTAGGGTGCGCTGGCGAACATGCGGCCGTCAGGGTCAAGGGTGGCCAGGAGTTTGGCGCTGATGTCGCCCAGCTGTGCAAACTGACGGGGAGTCAGCGCATCAACAACGGTTGAGCGCACCGTGGCGACGTGGCCCGGTGCCGCCTTCACGATTTTTTCCCAGCCCTGTTCGGTGAGGGTGGCGTTGGTGGCGCGCTTGTCTTCGGGGCAGGGGGTGCGTTCGATGTACCCGGTCTTTTCAAGCCGTGCGACAACGTGGGAGAGCCGCGGAAGCGTGGAGTTGGAGCGTGCGGCGAGCTCGGTCATGCGCAGGGTGCGTTCGGGTGCTTCGGAGAGCATCGCGAGCACAAAGTAGTCGAAGTGCCGCAGGTTCTCGTCACGCATGAGCTGGGAGTCGAGGACGCCGGGCAGGAGTTCAAGGACGGCGGCAAAGCGGATCCATGCCTGCTGTTCGTCTGCGCTCAGCCATCGCTCGTCTGTCATGTCGCCAGTCTAGCAAATAGTTTTACCTACAACTAAAAACCGTGCTACTTTAGTTGTAGATACAAGCAAAGTTGAGACGGCGCAGATCGCGCGGCCCACACGAAAGGAATCCATCATGAGCACGGTGACAATCTTCGGAGCAGGAAACATGGGAACAGCGATTGCCGGTGTTGTGGCCGCGGGCGGCGCGGACGTTCAGCACATCACCTCGGCAGACACGGACGCCACGATCGCCGGTGACATCGTGGTTCTGGCCGTCCCCTACGGTGCCCTCGCCACCATTGCGGGCGACTACGCCGACCAGCTCGCGGGCAAGACCGTTGTTGACATCTCCAACCCGCTCAACTTTGAGACCTTTGACTCGCTTGTTGTCCCCGCGGGCAGCTCCGCCACCGCTGAGCTCCAGGCCGCGCTGCCGCAGTCGCACGTCCTCAAGGCCTTTAACACCAACTTCGCCGCCACCCTCGTGGGCAAGACCATCGGCGACGTCCCCACAACGGTTCTGGTCGCGGGTGACAACACCGACGCCAAGACCGCGCTTGTTGACCTGATCGCCGCCGGTGGCGTTGGTGCCATTGACGCCGGGTCGCTGGCCCGTGCGCACGAGCTTGAGGCCGTCGGGTTCCTGCAGCTCACCCTCGCTGCGGGCGAGAAGATCGCCTGGACGGGCGGTTTTGGCGTCATCCGCTAACCCGTCATCACGCTGAACGATCGCGCTGGTCCAGGATGTCTCCTCGGCCGGCGCGATCGTGTGTTGTGCGCGGTTCGGGTTCCCTCTTCCCCCGCGTCACGCAGTCGATGCCACAATGAGAGCATGCCCCTGCCTCCGTCCGACGACCGGACGCTCCCCGAGCGCAGCACCATCCTCCACGGTGACAACCTGGACGTTGTTGCGACGCTCCCCGACGGTGCCTTCACCGTGATCTACATCGACCCGCCGTTCAACACCGGCCGGGTTCAGTTGCGTCAGGCCCGGACCTCCGTCAGACGGCGGGACGGCAGCGGCGCCGTCAGCGGGTTTAAAGGCAGAAGCTACGACCACGTGCGTGGTGAGCTCCGTCGCTATGACGACAGCTTTGACGACTACTGGTCTTTCCTCGAGCCGCGACTGCTTGAGGCCTGGCGGCTCCTCGCCGACGACGGCACCCTCTACCTGCATCTGGACTACCGGGAGGCGCACTACGCCAAGGTTCTGCTTGACGCAGTGTTTGGCCGCGACTGCTTCCTGAACGAGATCATCTGGGCCTACGACTACGGGGCCAAGTCCCGGTCGCGCTGGCCAACCAAGCACGACACGATCCTGGTCTACGTGAAGGACCCCGACCGCTACCACTTTGACTCCGCCGCCGTTGACCGTGAGCCGTACATGGCGCCGGGACTGGTGACCGAGGAGAAGGCGGCGCGCGGCAAACTGCCAACGGATGTCTGGTGGCACACGATAGTCTCCCCGACGGGTAAGGAAAAAACCGGTTACCCCACGCAGAAGCCGCTCGGCATTCTGAAGCGCATCCTGGCCGCATCCAGCCGCGAGGGCGACTGGGTTCTGGACTTTTTTGCCGGGTCTGGAACAACCGGTGCCGCAGCTCAGGCGCTGGGGCGCAACTATGTCCTTGTTGATGCCAACCCCGACGCGATCACCGTCATGCGGCAGCGGCTTGAGCCGAGCGCAGAGACCACGGTTGACGTGGCGCGCGCGGCCGCGACGCCGGCTAACGCGACAGCACCGGCTGCCGACGTGGCAGCACCGGCTGCCGACGTGGCAGCACCGGCTGCCGACGTGACCCCGCCCGCGGCATCCGCGACCCCCTCACCAGTCGTCAGTACCCCAACAGTCAGCGACGAGAAGGAGAGCACCATGGCAGAGAAGGTCACCGGCCCCGCATCGTATTTCCCCTCGATTGAGGCAAAGTACGGCAGGCCCGTTGAGGAGTGGTTTGAGCTGATTGATGCCTCGCCGCTGACCAAGCACATGGAGCTGGTCGGCTGGCTCAAGTCGGAGCACGGACTTGGCCACGGCCACGCCAACGCTCTCGTGGCCTACGCGCTCAAGCGGTAGGTCGCCCGCCGTATTCGCGGCGGTAGTTGCATCCGCTTCGCTGTTGTCTGGTCTCACAGCCGGTGCTTTCCCCGAGCCCGGTACTGTTGATGGCTGTGTGCCCGGACCGGTCGGGCGCGGAAGCGAGGCGTAGGTGCGGTATCTGATTGATCTCATTCGCGGAGCCCTCATCGGCATGGCGGAGATCATCCCCGGAATCAGCGGCGGAACGGTTGCCCTGATCGTTGGGGTGTACGAGACCGTCATCGCGTCGGCCGACCAGCTGATCCGTGGTGTTGTCCGTGGTGTTGCTGACCTCGTCCGCGGACGGGGCGGAGCCCGTGCCAAGGAGCACTTTGCCCAGGTCAGCTGGGGCGTGCTGCTCCCGCTTGGTGTGGGAATGGTCGCCGCTGTGATCCTCGGCGCTGCCATTCTTGGACCGCTGGTTGAGTCACACCCCGTGCAGACCCGTGGCGTGATGCTTGGTCTGATGGTGGTCTCGCTCATCGTGCCGATCCGACTGGTCGGCTCGCGGTGGCGGGTGCGCGAGGTTCTGCTCGCGATTGTCGCCGCGATCGGAGCATTCCTGCTCACCGGTCTTCCGGCGGGGACCATCACAGATCCACCCATGATCCTGGTTGCTGCCTCCGCGGCGGTCGCCGTGTGTGCGCTTGTGCTGCCCGGAACGTCCGGCTCGTTCCTGCTGCTGGTGTTTGGCATGTACGCGCCCACCCTTGCCGCCGTGAACAACCGCGACTTTGGCTACCTCGCCGTGTTCATGCTCGGTGCGATCGCCGGTCTTGGCCTGTTCGTGAGTGGCCTGCGCTGGTTGCTCGCCAACTACCACCGCATCACCTTTGCCGTGGCGACCGGTCTGATGGCCGGATCACTCAGGGCGCTGTGGCCGTGGCAGGACGAGGAGCGGGGGCTTCAGGCACCCGGTGACGACCTGGGTCAGGTTGTGCTGATGTTTGTCATCGGTGTCGCAGCCGTGGCCGTTCTGCTTGTGGCTGAGACGCTGCTTGTTCGCTCGCGCACCGCATCGGGTGACTCGGTGCTGACGCCGGAGGACGGGACCCGCGCCTAGGACGGGGCCGCGCCTACGACGGGACCCGCGCCTAGGACCGAGTCCACGCCTAGGGCGGGGGCTCGCGCCGACGACGGCACTCGGGACTTGGTCAGGACCCGTGCCGAGGCCGGGGCTTGACGCTGGACTCTAGGGGCGTGAAGAGCTATCCATCCAGCGTTCAACGATGATGGATCCGTCCCAGCGCGGAAGGAAGAGCCACACGAGGATGTAGGCGCCGATGCCGACTACGGGCAGCAGGAACGCCAGAACCATCAGGAGTCGAACGATCCACGGGTTCCAGCCAAACTTGTTGGCGATTCCGCCGCAGATTCCGCCAACGATGCGCTCGGGGCCGCGTCGGATGGGTGAGCGGCGCAGGGTGTCAAAGAAGCTGTTGGCCATGGGGTCCTCCTGGGTGTCTAGGACTCCGAGCCTACGGACTGAGCTGGCCACCGTGGGGGTTGGCCCGTCGTTTTCAGGGTGAGATCCGGGGGAACCCTGGGCGGTCGCATTTTTTTGGACACCTGTCGTAAAAAAGTGCCAGACTGGGGACATGCGCACCGCAGCAGCACCCACCGTAACCCCTGTGTCAGATCGTTCACCGCGAGCGGCGGATCCGCGCCCCGCGCGCACACGGGCAGCGGTCCTTGCGGCGGTCGAACGTCTCAGCATCCAGCAGGATGCCACGCTCACGGTCGGCAGTATTGCCGCAGAGGCGGGGGTGAGTCGGAGTGCGCTGTACGGTCAGTTCCGCGACCTTGACGAGCTGCTTGCAACGCTCCTGATTGACACTTCTCGACGGATTGGTGCCGCCGATCTGACCGGTCGCCAGGCGGGGGAGTCTCCCGCCGCTCTCGCCCGCCGGTCGCTTGGCATGCTTGTTGCTCACGTTGACTCGCACCGGGTCTTTTACACCGCGTCCCTCAGCTGGCGGGTGAGCCGCGAGGTGTACGACGACGTGCTCCGCAGTTACGCCGAGCAGATCAGGGCGACGATTGAGGTCATTCGGGACGTCAACCAGGGGGAGGACGCCCAGGCTGAGGTCGGGTCGGGTGTTCGGGACGCCCGGCGAGTGCCCCGCGGCGATGATGCCGATGCGGCGGCGAGTTTCATTGCGGGCGGACTGATCGCGCTGCTCACGGCGTGGTTGCGCACCGGCTGTGAGGCACCGGTGGAGGTCGTTGTTGACCGTCTGCTTGCGCAGATGCCCGCCTGGCTTGTGGGGGAGTAAAACGTCCAGCCCACCGGCTGGATGTCGCGGCCATCGGTCGTGACACACATCACCCGTCAATGACGACACAGGGAGAGTAATGAGCAGAACATACGTTGTGACCGGCGCCGCATCCGGCATTGGTCGCACGCTCACCGAACGACTGCGTGACCACGGCCACACCGTGCTCGGGGTCGACATCAACAACAGCGACATCGTGGCCGACCTCAGTACGGTGGAGGGACGTGAGGCACTGGTCACGCAGGTCACCGAGCGAAGCGGCGGTGTCATTGACGGCGTTGTGGCGGTTGCCGGGCTGGTCGCGCCGCTGCCGGTCACGGTCGGCGTGAACTACTTTGGCGCGGTTGCCACGCTGGAGGGACTGCGTCCGCTGCTGAGCGGCTCGGCGGCCCCGCGTGCGGCCGTTGTCGCCTCACTCGCGGCGCTGGAGCAGACCGACGAGGCGCTCCTGTCGCGGCTGTTGGCCGACGACGAGCCGGGAGCGCTTGTTGAGGCGGAGCGGATCGGCGCCGAGGCTAACGCGACGGGCAGCAGCCCGATCTATGCCACGACCAAGCAGGCCATTGCCCGTTGGGTTCGCCGTGCGGCACCCTCGGCCGAGTGGGCAGGGAACGGTATTGCGCTCAACGCCATCGCGCCCGGCGTGATTGAGACACCGATGACGCTGGCGGCGTTGGAGTCGGAGGAGGGCCGTGCGGCGCTTGAGGCTGGCGCACCGGCACCGTTGAACGGACCTGCCGCCCCGCCGAGCGCACCGGCTGCTCTGCTGGATTGGCTGGTCGGTGAGGAGAACTCCTACGTCACCGGTCAGATCATTTTCATCGACGGTGGTGCAGAGAGCATTCGTCGTCCCGACCAGGTGTGAGCCTGGCTTTCGCAACCCGATAGGCGCTGCCGAGCGCGGCGCGGCACACCACGGCGTTGAACGCGCCGAACACAACATCTCCGACCCGTCTCGTGGGGCATGACTCGTCGCGCACGGGAACGGAGCATCAACAAAAAAGGAGTTTTTTCATGGGACGACTGACTGGCAAGGTAGCCATCATCACTGGAGCTGCAAGCGGAATGGGCCGATCTGCTGCTCAGATTTTTGCGGCTGAGGGCGCGCGGGTTGTGGCGACGGATGTGGCGACTGACGCTGTTCGCGAGGTCGCGGACGCGATTGTGGCCGAGGGTGGTCAGGCGAGTGCTTATGCGCTTGATGTGGCCTCACCCGAGTCGTGGGCGAGTGTCGTCGATGCGACGGTTGAGGAGTTCGGCACCGTCGACATCCTGGTCAACAACGCCGGTATTCACATTGCCAAGGGCATCCTTGAGGCGGAGCTTGACGACTGGAACCGCGTGATGGCGGTCAATACCACCGGTGTGTGGCTGGGGATGAAGTCGGTCATTCCGCACATGCAGCGTGCCGGTTCCGGATCGATCGTCAACGTGTCGTCGATTGCGGCCATTGTTGGCGGCGAGTCTGACGCGGGCGGTGCGGCGTACTCGGCGTCAAAGGGTGCGGTGCGGTCACTGACCAAGCACGCCGCACAGTGGTTTGCTGCCGACGGCATTCGCGTGAACTCGGTGCACCCCGGGTCGGTGTTCACCGGGATGGCGGCGCAGGCCGGTTTCACCAAGGAGACGATGGGTGAGCAGCTGGGCGCTAACGTGCCGCTTCCTCCGCACGTGGGCGACCCGTCGGATATTGCGTACGGAATGCTGTACCTGGCGTCGGATGAGGCCAAGTACGTGACCGGCGAAGAGCTGGTCATCGACGGCGGCTGGATCACGCACTAGCGCTGTACCTGCCAGGGCCCGGACGTGATCAGCGACCGGGCCCTGGTGTTGTGCTGCGTGCTGCGTGGCGTGCTGCGTGGCGTGGCGTGCCGCGTGCCGCGTGGCGTGCCGCGTGCTGCGTGGCGTGCTGCGTGCCACGTGCTGCGTGCCGCGTGCTGCGCGTCCTGGTCCTTGGTGACTGGGCCTGGGCCTGGGCCTGCTGCTGTGCCTGCTGCGGGTTCCGAACATTGATCGTGTGCTTGGGAACGCGCTGCGGCGCCTTTCAGGACAGGTCCAAAACGCTGGGGTGTCTCATCTGTGTTGCTCCTTGTCAGGGGTAATCGGGTTTTACCCATGACACCGAGCAAATGGAAGATCGTTCCGACTCCGACTCCGACTCCGGTTCCGGTTCCGGTTCCGGCTCCGGCTCCGGGTCTGGTTCCGGCT
>JBQELM010000065.1:0-1665 GCA_052103915.1 Mycetocola sp.
TGCGGTCACGCGACCTGCGCGGCCGCCTTTGCGCGGGACAGGTCGGCAAACAGCTCGGTGTTGTAGGCGTAGGCGCGGATGACCTCGTCGATCACACGCGACTTCTCGTCCTCGTCCCAGGGGGCGTCGTCCAGCTGCTGACGGTAAGTGTCTTTAAAGACCTTGGGCTTGGCGATGTCGGCAAACAGGTAGAAGCCCACACCGTTGGTCTCAAAGCCAAACTGGCGCTGCATGAGCGTGCGGATGATCTGACCGCCGGACAGGTCGCCGAGGTAGCGGGTGTAGTGGTGGGCGACAAAACCGCCAGCCCAGGTGGCTCCGACCTCGTTGATGCGCTTCACGTAGTCAACCGTGGTGGGAAGCGGGCTGATCTGCTGCTTCCAGTCGGCGCCGAGCAGGAACTCCAGGTCGGCCTCGATGGCGGGCAGCCGGGTCAGGGCGTCGGAGATGAAGCTGGCGGCGATCGGGTCGCGGCGCATGCGCTCGGTGGCCGACTCGATGGCCTCGTAGATGAAGTAGTGCTGGGCGACCATAGCGATGTAGTCCTCGCGGGTGCCCTTGCCGCTCATCAGGTCGTCCATGAAACCTGCACCCTCGCTGGAGGAGTGGCTTGCCCTGGTGCGTGTGCGCAGGGCCTCAGAGAATGGGGTCACAGTCGACATAATGCTCCAGGGGGTCGTGAGGTTTAGGTAAGCCTAAATATAGCGTGATCTGACGCGGATGAATACCGCCCAGAGTGTGGGGTGCATCCCGGAACGGGGCGCGGGGGGAGAGTGCTGCCCCGACCGGCGGTGCGGTCGGGACAGCACAGTGTGCTGGCGGGTCGGTGTCGCAGCGGTTACCAGATCTGCAAGGCTGACTTGGTCTCCCACGCTGATACCTCTGCACCGGTCGCGCCGTGTGCCGGAACGGTGAAGAATCCGTAGTTTCCTGATGCCATCGGGTGGCCGGGAACCTGGTGGGCCCAGACCTCAGCGGTGAAGCTTCCGTCTTCCTTCAGCTCGTACTCAACGGCTTCGGAGCCGGCAACGTGTCCGCCGACGGCGCCGGGGCGAACCCACGCGGTGTACATGCCGGCAACCCGGGTGGACGAGCCGTATCCGTCTGACGGCTTCCAGCCGTTGGGGTCTGTCCAGCCGTAGCGCAGGTAGAAGCCCTGGCCGTTGTTTGCCAGTCGGGGTGAGGCTGTGCCCTTGATCACGTAGGCAACGCACAGGCCGTCGGAGCCCGCGGCGTTGCAGTTGGCTGCGTCTTCCTGGGTGATGCTGCTGATGGTGATGCCCGTTGCGGTTGGGTTTGTTGTGCCGGGAAGGGTGTTGTTGTTCCCCGGGGCAAACGTGACGGGGACAAACGCCTCCAGGTCCGAGCTGGCCTGACCGTGCGCACCGATGACGATGACACCGCACTGGATGGTTGAGGCCTTGCAGTTCACGAAGTCGCCGTTCTGGGCGGTGAAGGAGACGGGGGTGCGCAGCGTGATGTTTCCTGAGTCCCAGCGGCCGTCGGACTGGAGCGCAAGCTGACCGGTTGATCCTGCTCCGGCGCCGAAGCTCAGGAAGTGCTGCTTGTTGTCGGTCATGCCGTTGACGTAGGTGCCCCACGTTGTGGTTCCCGGCTGTGAGGGGAAGCGCGTTTTTGCCCCGAAGAGCACGTAGACGCCCGGGT
>JBQELM010000065.1:1675-8716 GCA_052103915.1 Mycetocola sp.
CTTGGCCTGGTGACATCGGTGATGGTGAGGGTCACCGATTCGCCGCTGATGTTGGTCGCACCGGCGACGGCAACGGTGGGAGGCGTGGCTGCGTTGGCCGCGGCTCCGGGCGTAAGTGCCCCGACGACGATGGCGAGTGCTGCACCCGCGGCAAAGAGTGCCTTGCGCGCCGGTCGGCGAGTGGGGTGGGGGATGGCTGTCATGGTTCTCCGTTTCGGACTCTGACGACGGCCCGTGCGAGGCCGTGTGACGTCGAGGGAAAAGTATCCAAGTTAGGTTCACTTAAACAAGGCTTGCCTAACTTGTTAATTTTTGGGACTCTTGTGCCGACCCATGCCCCCACCATGCGCACCACAGCAGCAGCGCATGTCACAGAAAGAATCCCGTGATCACAGCAGATAACAGGCGTTCACCACGCCGCAAAAGAGCCACCGTGGCGGCCTTCGCCACGGCAGCGCTCGTTGGGGGGTTACTCACTGTTCCCCTCGCCCCCGCCGTCGCAGCCGACACCGCACCCAGTTCGGCGACGCTGGTCTGGGGCTTCAATGGCTACGCCCAGCAGGGCGTCTTTGGTCCGTGGACGTACTCCGGTCTGAGCGGTAACACCGAGTACCTCCCCGGCTCAACTCAGACTGAGTACACCCCCGCCCCTCAGCCGGCCACCTCGTTCCCCGTGAACGCACGGTCGGGGGCTGCCCCCAACGCCATCAAGTTCTTTGGTGGAGAGGGAACGGTTGACCCTGAGACCGGCGCAACAACCCTGAACTGGGAGGGCAGCTACACACTCAACGCCTACCCGGCCAATCTGGGCGCACCGGACGAGAGCTACGCTGACCCCGAGCTTGTGGTCGCCGCAGACGGGTCGGGAACGCTCACGATGGACGTGATCATCGGGGCAGGCACCAGCATGGAGGGCGAGCCCGTTCCGGCTGCGCCCCTGGGTCGTCAGACGTTGGCAACCTTCAGCGAGGGGTCGCTCGTGTCCGACGATCTGACGTCTGGCTACACGCTCACCCCCGACTATGCCGGCGTTGAGATTTTTCCCACCCCCGGTGCCTCTGACGACGAGTCGAACAGCACTCCGCAGGATCGCACGTGCACGGCGGAGGGTGCGGGGGCCTGGGGCTCCTGGCCAACGGACTTTGTCCGCGCCATGCCCGAGGCCGTTCGGGCGCACTTCTACTCAACGGGTTGTGGCGGCATGAACGATGCCAAGGCAGCTCTTCCGGTCCAGGTTGAGTACAGTACCGCCGAGCTTGACTGGGGCCCCCTTAAGGTCACTCCCGGTCGGGACGGTGCCTCGACCATCAACGGTGGTGTCATCCTTGAGCGCCGCGAAACCGTTGTGTTCCGTGTCCCCGCGCTCCCCTTCGCCGGAGCGACGGAGAGCGGGCCGCGCTTCAATCCCGGCGAGAGTGTCACACTCAAGTTTGGCGACGTTGTTGTCTCCCCTGAGGGTGCTGTTGCGGACGCGCAGGGCGTGTACCGGCAGAGCTGGACCGTTCCCGATGACTTCCCGCTGGCGGAGAAGGCCTACCCGGTCACAGTCGTGGGCCAGAATGCCGAGCGTGCCGGTACAACAAAGCTGGTCTTTGGCCCCATTGTTGGCGGCATGTACTCGGTGATTGAGACCACGCCCAAGCTTGTGCCGAGCGTCACGCCAGGATCAACGGTTGTTGACGGCGCAACCGTTGGCATTGACATCAGTTTTGTAGAGCCGAACACCACGATTGAGTTCAGCGATCACTTCACCGACAGCTACCAGCCGATCGGTTCGGTGACAACCAACAGCGAGGGAAAGGCGCACTTCGACTGGACAACACAGAAGTACGACGACGAAACCACCCAGTTCCGGAGCCTGTCGGCTCGGATCGGTGACGGCGACTGGCGATCGGTTGTGACGATTGTGGGTGCCAGCGGTGCGGTGCCTCCCACCTTTGAGATTACGAAGGTCACCGTTCCTGAGGGCGAGGCAGGTCAGACGTCCGCCATTGTTGAGCTGCAGTTGGTTGATGCGGGCGGTGACACCGACTTCCACTTCTTCGCCGAGGTCCAGGAGCAGATTGATGGCGAGTGGGTGAGGGCCAACTACGCCGAGTTCCCCAGCCAATGGGAGTTTGAGACGGAGTTGACCAAGCTGAAGCCGGGCACTGAGTACCGAGTCCGCGTTGATCCGGGTAACGGTGCGGGCTTCTCGCCGTCCATCTTCTCGGAGCCGTTTACCACCAACGCGGCGACGCCCGAGCCTCCCACTAAGCCGGAGACGACGCCGGAGCTGGCGACAGACGAGCTGTTTGCCGGTGGCGCAGGTGAGCTTGACATCACGGTGTCTGAGGACGCCAGCTCGGCTGTTGTTCGTGCCGGTCAGGAGCAGGCCGGCCGCTGGGTTGGTGTGTCTGTTCACTCCGATCCCGTGTTCATCGACTGGTTTGAGGCGGACGATGAGGGCACCGTCACGGTGCCGCTGCCTGAGCTGACAGAGGGTGAGCACCACCTGGTCGCGTACGACAGCGAGGGAGGCGTTTTGGGTTACCGGGCGTTCACCGTTGCGGATGATGCAGACGACGAGGCTGAGGCTGACGCTGATTCTGACGGTGCTGCTGAAGCGGGCAGCGGTGCTGACGCTGGCACTGAGGCTGAGGGCTCTGTTGATTCTGAGGGCTCTGCTGACTCTGAGAGCGCTGCTGACTCTGAGGGGGCGGCTGAGGTCGGCACAGATGCAGATGCAGATGCGGATGCAGATGGCACGGATGAGGCTGAGGGCTCTGCGGGGGCTGAGGCGCAGCCGGGCGAGGAAGGTTCCGCTGCGGACGCCGACGCCACCGGCTCCACTGACTCGGACGCCACCGACAGCAGTAACTCCGCGTCGGCTACCGCCACCCCGGCGGCGTCTGGATCGGGTAGCGAGGGCGGCCTGGCCAGGACGGGTGGTGAGTTTGCGCCTCTTGGTGCAGCTGCGCTTGCCCTGATGCTCCTGGCGGTCGGCGCGCTGGCGCTTGCCCGTCGTCGTGGACGGCTGGGCGTCGAGTCCAGCTAGGAAAGAATCCGGTGCGGGTGTGGCTGTCGTGTCCACACCCGCACCGGTTGTCATGGGTAGCTCTGCCCTCGACCTGACCGGGGTCTTGTCTGTGGCCCGTGCGCGGCTGACAATGAGTGTGCGCCCGCTTGGGCCATACACACGACGCGCGACAGCGTAGATGGAGGCAGCCATGGGTATTGAGGATCTGACGCAGAAGGCCAAGGACTTCGTGAACACCAACAGCGACAAGGTGCAGGAGGCGCTCAAGAGTGAGCAGGCCGAGGGCATCAGCGACAAGGTTCTTGGCGGGGTTGCCGACGCCGTGAACAAGGTCACCGGCGACAAGTTCGCTGACCAGGTTGAGAACGTTCGCGACTCCATCGACAAGAAGATCGGCAACGAATAGTCACCACGAGTGGCACAGGCAACGGCCAGGGGATGTTCCCCTGGCCGTTGGTGTTTGTGTTTGTGAGCCGACGAGCTAGCCGCGGTGCTCCTCGCGCGGGGGCACACCAAGCTCGTGGCAGGCACGGGTATACAGCTCAACAACCTCGCGCCTCGCGTCGGAGCGCTGCGTCAGTGGTGATGACCAGGGGATGCGGACGGTGATCTCTTCCATCGGGGTTCCGGCCAACCAGATGCCCTCGGTGACGGTGATGCCCGTCATGTGTGCGGTGACGGCGTCACGCGCGCCAAAGGCCTGCACGATCAGGAGGTTGTCGTCGGTGTGGTCACCGTTCATGTGGCCGAGGATGGCATCAGCCGTCGCCTCGTCGATGGTGTAGTCGCTCATACCCTGATCCCACCGTGTGGGCGGGGTGGCTGTCAACTCCGCAGCGAAAGACAAAAATGAATGCGGTTACATTGGTGTCATTGGCTGTTGTATGACGACCCGGTCGCGGGCGAGGAGGAAAGCGGTGTCCAAGGTTCCCACGGTGTATGACGTTGCCGCGCGAGCAGGGGTGTCCATTGCCACGGTGTCACGTGTGCTGCGGACCCCGGACGCTGTGAGGCAGGCCACGCGTGATCGTGTGCTCGGCGCCGTGAGCGAGCTGGGCTACGTGCCAAGCGGAAGTGCCCGCGGTCTGGCCGAGCGCCGGACGGGTGTTCTTGGGCTGTACTTTCCTGGCTTTGATGCGATCAATGAGGTGTCGGACTTTACGGTTTTCACCGACGACACCGGCGGTGACGACGAGTTCACGATTGTTGAGGAGCGAACGCCACGGGACGAGAACAGGGCCACCTCCCTGTTCCTTGACGAGGTGCTGCGCGGTGCGGAGGTTGAGGCCTGGCGTCGGGGGTTTGTCCTGATGGTTGGTGTGGGGCGTGGGGACCCGGCAACCTCTGTTGCCCGCGACATGGCCGGTCGGGTTGACGGGCTTGTGGTGCTGGCCAACAGCGTTCCGGATGAGGTGCTGAAGCGCCTGTCCGCGCGGATCCCCATCGTGGTACTCGCCGGTCCGCGCCGAGGTGATGCCAACGACCACGTCACCGTCAGCAACGCGCAGGGCATGGCCGCGCTGACTCGTCATGTTTTGGAGCAGACGGGTGGCCGGCTGCCCAGCTATCTGGCTGGGCCGGTTGATTCTCCTGACGGGGCGCAGCGCTGGCAGGGTTTCCAGCGCGCGATTGCTGAAGCGGGGCATGCCCTGGCTGATGTGCCTGTTCTGCGCGGTGACTTCACCAGGGCAGCCGGTCGGCGGATTGGCCAGGAGCTTGTGCAGACGGGGCTGCCGCCTGCCCTGATGTCGTCGAACGATCAGATGGCTCTTGGTGTCCTTGACGCCTTTACCGCCGCCGGGGTCAGGGCGCCGGAGGACGTTGTTGTGACCGGCTTTGATGGGATTGATGCGGCTGCCAGCTCGGTGCCCAGCCTGACGACGGTTCGCCAGCCGATGACCGATCTGGGGCGCGCGGCTATCCAGGTGATGGCCCGTCGCCTTGAGGTCCCCGACGGCCCGCCGATGTCTGTCCGGCTGCCGGTTGAGGTTGTGCTTCGGGGGAGTTCGCTGCGCGGCTGAAGGGCGGGGTGCGCTGTGAGGCGCAGGCAATGAGTGAACCATTGGCTCAGTGGTGAGGAACAGAGGCGCTGGCGTCGCGATCGGTGGTCTGTGGATCCCCGAGCCAATCGTTTCCAAGGTGGTTGGTACTGTCGGCGGGATCGTGGCTATCGCCGGTAGGGGGGTTGTTTTTAACTACTCTCCGATCGCGCCGCCCCTCACTAACGTATGGGGTGTCCAGCTCCAGCGATGAATGGGAACGGAGGCGAAAATGAGCATGGCACGCAAAGTGGTTCTGTCGGTTTTTATCCTGGCGGCTGGGGTCTTCTCGGTTGTGACCGGTGAAGAATTTGTTTGGGCCAAGGTCGGGCTGGGCATTGTCCTATTGCTCCTCATCTTCTGGCCTGCACAGAAGGCAGACGGTGTGAAGTCCTGACGTGCAAGCAGCGTGAGTGGTGTGTGCCGAGGAGAAATCCCCGGCACGCACCATTTTTGCGCTGGCGCACGGTGCTGGGGCGCTTGACTGTGGTCGCGAGAAACGGCACGGACGTCGCGCTGATCGGTCCGACGGAAGCGGGCTCCAGGGTGGGTTCTGGCATCTGGGCCCAACGGGTCACCAATGACCGACTGCACTTGCACCCCGTAAATGTATGCGCTTACACTGCTGACTAGCGACACCGGTCGCGAGCAGCCCCAGGACTGCCTTATGACAGAGACGACATGAGGTTTCACCGTGTCACAGACGCACACACCCCGCCGCTGGCGAAAGCTAGCGCTCGCCGGCCTCACCGCCGTCGCGCTCGCCGTCAGCGGGTGCAGCATCCAGATCACGTCCCAGCCGGACCCGAGCATCGGCGACGACACCATGCTGATCAACGCGGACAAGGGCAACCCGCTCTTTGACCGCAACTTCAACCCGTACATCACCAACACGCGGACAGCGTCGCGGTGGATCTACGAACCGCTGATCCTGATCAATCCGCTCGACGGAACCGAAAACCCCTGGCTCTCCGACAGCTGGGAGCAGCCAGACGCGACAACCATCGTCATGCACATTCGCGACGGTGTGACCTGGAGCGACGGCACAGCATTCACCGCAGAAGACGTCGCCTTCACCCTGCAGCTCATCAAGGACTACCCCGAGCTCGACATTTACGGCGCCTGGCAGCACCTGGACAGCGTCAGCGTCGACGGCGACTCCGTCACCATGACCCTCCAGTCAGAGGACTCCCCGGCGCTGGCCATCATCGGCAAGACCATGATCGTGCCCGAGCACCTCTGGGCCGACGTTGAGGCCCCAGCGACCTACCGCAACGAGAACCCGGTCGGCACCGGGCCGTTTGTGCTCGGCAACTACAACGACCAGCAGTACTCGATGGACAAGAACCCCACGTACTGGCAGGCCGACAAGGTCGAGATCGAGCACCTGCTGCTGCCGTCGACCAACTCGACACCGTCACCCGCGGCTACGACTGGTCGTACTCGTTCATTTCCGACGTGTCCGGCACCTGGGGAGCGGCAAGCCCCAACAACAAGTGGTGGTTCCCGAATGCCGGAGTCATCGGGCTGATGCCGAACAACGAGGTCGCCCCCTTTGATGACGTCAACGTCCGCCGTGGCATTGCGCTTGCCCTCGACCGGCAGTCCATCGCCGACGTCGCCAGCGAGGGGTACATGAAGCCGGCCGGTCAGACCGGTCTGATCCTGCCCAACCAGGAGCAGTGGCTCGACCCAAGCATCCCCAACGACGGCATCATCGAGCAGAACACCGACGCTGCCCTCGAGGCCTTCGCAGAGGCCGGGTACACCCAGAAGGACGGCAAGCTCGTTGACAAGGACGGCACACAGTTCGCCTTTGCCCTCACCAGCGCCAACGGATACTCCGACTGGACCCGTGCCGCGCAGGCCGTGCAGCGTCAGCTCACCGCCATCGGAATCGACGTGAAACTTGAGATGCCGCAGCCGGCCGTATCCCAGAAGGCCATCAGCTACGGTGACTTCGAGGGCGCGCTTGGCGGCGGG
>JBQELM010000066.1:0-8613 GCA_052103915.1 Mycetocola sp.
CACGCCGCGGCGAGATACGTCAGAGGTCCAACGCCGTAGTGACCCAGGGTTCGGATTGCCATCAGCGCGGCAAAAACGAGGATGAGCCCGCAGACGGCGAGCGTGGACACAACGGTGCCCCACTCGTCGGTGTTCCCGGTCTCGTCTATCCCGCTCCAGTGAGCGATCAGGGCGGAGGGCAGGTCGCCGAGGATGCCGATGGTCGCCACGGCGGTGACGGTTGCGTACGCGGTTGGCTCAAGGCGGCGGTGAACGGCGGAGCGCACCAGGTTCTCGCCCGCAAAGAGGCGACTCATCTCGGCAAAGGCGAAACACAACAGACAGTATGCGGCGGCTCCGGCCGCGTACCCTGCTCCCACGTTGAGGGCAACAAGAACAACGATGGCGAGGGCCGTGCACACCGCTATGGTCCAGAACCAGATCCGGGCACGTCCGGGGGTTCGGGCAAGCAGAGCGGTCATGGCCTGTGCCGTTGTGGAGGAGGAACCGGCGCGCACACGACGTTCCACGGTGGTGATGCGACCGTGGGTGGTGAATGAGGAGAGCGCCTCGGCTGCGATGTACACGGCCAAAACGGTGCAGAGGATTGCGGCGGGCCACTCCGGCTCTGGGGAGGCAAGCAACACGACGGCTCCCAGCGCGGCGACGCCGGCGCAGGCGGCAGCGAGCACGGTTTCGATCAGCGTTGCCCGACGGATCACCATGAACTGGACCAGGAGGTCTTGCTGGTCAGTGTCGGGACGGCGGCGGCGGGACAGCCGAATGCGCCACCGCCGCGTCGGCTCAGCAAAGATCCGTGAGGCCGTTTCTGCCGATTGAGTGACCTGACGCTGCAGGCTGGTGAGTGACAGCGTGAGGGCAACGGCGATGGTGGCTAGCGCGGCAACAAAGGCGTAGGCGTTTGTTCTGATCTGCTCAGCGGCTGTTCCCAGTGCAACAAAACCCGAGTGGATGGATGGTGCTCCGTCGACGGGGCGCAGCGCACCACCGATGATGAAGACCGAGCCAATCATGCCCGCAACCACGATGACGATCATGATCAGTTGGGTGATGAACGGACGGTTGCTCCGGCGTTCCGCGTGCATGATGTGCTGGTCGGTCTGGTCGCTCGGATCGGTATCGGCGCCGGATCGGTTAGGGGCACCGGTGGTGTCGGCGGGAAGCCCGGGGGAATCGGTGCGGTTTGTGGTGAATCTCACGGCACCATTCTGGTGCGCTGGAGGGTGAGTGCGCCTGGTTCTCTCCACGTCGTGCGCTCGCCGCACGCACAACAGCACACGCCCCGCACCGGTTGGGCGCGGGGCGTGTGCTGTGTGTTGCGTGCTAGAGCGTTGACGCAAACGGGTCAAAGTCGGCTGGCACGGTGGGAACCGGGGCCGCGACCGAACTCTGCACCGTCAGGAACTGGCCCGTCGCCGCGGACTCCTGTGCGGAGAGCAGAACATCAAGCACGTGGTATCCCAGCTCGCCGGTGGCGACGTGCGGGCGGTCCTCAGCGATGGCTCGGACCATGTCGAGCAGGCCAAGACCGCGGCCAACCACAACACCCTCCTGCTCAATCTCGATCCACTCCTGCTCGCCCCACTCGCCGTCGGCGATGCTGCTGCGCGGCTTCACGTAGGCGATGCGGCCCTCAAACTGGTTGGGGTCGGGGATCACAATGGAGCCCTCCGTGCCGTGGATCTCAAAGATGCCGTGACGCTCAAGCGCCGAGTCGAAGCTCAGCAGGCTGGCCGCCTGCTGGCCTCCCTCAAACGCGGTGATGAGCTGGAGTGACGTCGGAACCTCGACCGGGAAGGTTGTCCCGGCGTTGGGGCCCGACTGGATCACCCGTTCCTCCAGCTTTTTGCGGCCGACGGCGGCAACCCGGTCAACCGAGCCGAACAGGCTGACGAGTCCGCTGACGTAGTACGGGCCCATGTCGAGCAGCGGTCCAGCGCCCTCGGCGAAGAGGAACGCGGGGTCCGGGTGCCACAGGTCGGGCCCCACGGTCTGGAACGTGGTTGAGGCGAACATCGGCTCACCGATGATGCCGCTCTGGATGGCGCGCTTGGCCGACTGGAAGCCGGGGCCAAGGACCGTGTCCGGAGCCTGGCCAACACGAACGCCCTTCGCGGCCGCATCGGCGAGCAGCTGGGCTGCACCCTCGCGGTCAAGACCGATCGGCTTCTCGCTCCACACGTGCTTGCCAGCGGCGACGGCCGCGGACGAGATTTCGATGTGCGCCGCGGGGATCGTCAGGTTCACAACAACCTGGACGTCCGGGTGGTCAAGAACGTCCTGGGCGGTTCCCCACTCGGGGACGCCGTGCTTGGCCGCCTGGCTCTTGGCCCGGTCGGTCAGCAGGTCGCCCACGATGACAACCCTGACGTCGGGGAACGAGTTGAGGTTCTCCAGGTAGGTGTCGCTGATGACACCAACGCCGATGATTCCTACTCCGACGGGTCCGCTCATGCGACGTAGCCGCCGTCGGTGAGGAACGCGTAGCTGGCTGCGATGTCGGCAAAAACATCACCGGGGGCGTTGTCGTATTCGATGACCGCGTACGTGATCGCGCCCGCACCGGCGGCGAGCGACTCGGCGAGCGGCACGGTTCCGGTTCCGGCGTGGCGCTGGTCAAGGCTGGCGGAGGCGAAGGGCTCGGCGCCGGGTCCCCACGGGTTGCTTGCGGGAACAACGCCGTCCTTGACGTGAACCGCGACCAGGCGTGAGCCGAGTGAGGAGACCAGCTCGGGAACGTTCTGGCCACCGGCCTGCGCCCAGAACAGGTCAAGCTCAATCTGAACGCGCGGGTCGAGCAGGGAGACAAAGCGCTCGTAGGCGGTCTCATCGCCGAAGGAGGCCACAAACTCCTGCGCGTGGTTGTGGTAACCGACGGTCAGGCCAAACCCGGCGGCGACCTCGGCCGCCGCGTTGAGGCGGGTGGCGACGTCGGCAACGGATTCCTCGGTGAGCCAGCGGTCGGGGGAGACAAACGGGTCGATCACGGTTGTCATGCCGATGGTTGCCGCTGCCTCAAAGACGACCTCGGGCGCGGGGGTGGGGATGGAGCCGTCCGGTGTCCACAGCTCATCGGAGAGGAGCGGGGCGTGTCCGGTGGGGGAGCTCAGGCCGCTGGCGTCTAGCGCTGCGCGGATCTCTGCCGGGCGGAGGACAAAGTCAAAGGCCTCAACATTTTTCAGGCCGATGGCTGCCAGCTTCTCCAGGGACTCGGCGGGCTTCTGGGAGAACTCTGTCGCCAGCGAGTACAGCTGAACGGAGGCAAGAGGAAGAGCCACGGGGGAACCTTCTTTCGTACGTCGTTGTCGTGAGGGGCATCAAAGGATGTCTGCCTTGCACGGTATCAGACAAAGCTCCATGCGGAGGTTTTCATGGGATAACGTACAAGAATGACCAGTGATGCCCCCGACGTGATCGGTCGCAGCGGCTCGTACGCCAAGGGAGTCGCGCGCCGACGCGAGATCCTTGACCGAGCCATCGAGGTGTTCACCGAGCGCGGAGCGGACGGCACGTCGCTCCGTCGGATCGCGCAGGCTCTGGGCGTCTCGCACGCGGCGCTGCTGCACTACTTTGACTCTCGTGAACAGCTGCTCGTGGCGGTGTACGAGCACGCTGAAACCCGTCGAGACGATGACGCCGACCATCCCCGCCCCGAGCGCGCCGTCGACGTCATGGTTGATGCCGCCGTGCAAAACGTTGAGGTCCCTGGTCTGGTGCAGCTGTACTCCACCCTGGTCGCCGCGGCGCTTGAGACGGACAGTGTTGTGAGCAAGGACTACTTCACCTCACGCTTTGAGCGGGTGAGGGCAACACTGAGCAGTGAGCTTCGCCGCGACCAGGAAGCCGGACTGGTGCGCACCGACGTGGACGCCTCAGATATGGCAGCGCTCATCGTCGCTGCGTCTGACGGCCTCCAGATTCAGTGGCTTCTTGACCCGTCCATCGGGCTCGGCGACACCCTTCGCGCCTTCTCCACCCTGCTCGCCGTTCCGCCTCGCCCGTAGCGGAGGCCGCCCCGCCCGGCGTGAAGCGGATGCGCCGTGCTCGCTACACTGAGGGGCAACTCGGCGCCGGAGGCAGGAGCCGGGACAACATCAGGGCGGGAGAATCGTGGCCAGACCATCTCTGGTGAGCACCGTTGCTGACGACCTGCTTGACCGTGTGATCGCGGGAGAACTGGCCACGGGTGAGGTTTTGCCCAGCGAGGGTGAGCTCGCCGAGTATCACGGCGTGAGCAGGGTCACCATGCGTGAGGCGCTGAAACGGCTGCAGGCTCACGGTGTTGTGGAGGCCAGTCAGGGTAAGCGGGGCCGCGTCCTGCCGACCGAGCAGTGGAGCGGCCTTGATGCGATCCTGCGCGCCGCCCTCCATGGTGCGGGCGGATCGGGGGACGCCGCGGCATCGCGTGAGCTGGTTGAGCTGCGTGGGCTCATCGAGTCGGGTGCGGCGGCGCTCGCCGCGGGGCGCTGCACCGAGGAGGATCACGCCGAGCTTGATCACCTCATCACCGTCATGCGCGCCGCGCACGACTCGGCCGACGTGGCTGAGTTTGTCCGTGCGGACATCGCCTTCCATGACGTGATCCTGGCTGCTTCGGGCAATCGCTTTGTGTCGGTTGTGTTTGCGCCGCTTGGCCGCCTGCTTGAGGCCAAGCGCACTCAGACCTCTGCGGTTGCGGAGATCAGGGTGAACGCCATTGCCAAGCACGAGGGGGTGGCGGCGGCGCTGCGCACCGGGGATGCCGAGCAGGCCAGGCAGGCCATGGCCGCGCACCTGGCGCAGACGGCTGACGATCTGGAGCATTACCTGTTGGAGGGATGACCGTGGACGTGCGGCCGGTTGATGAGCGGGACACCTCATGGGAGATTCATGCTCCCCTGTATCGGTTGTTCGTTTTTGAGGGGGAGGGTCACGCCGTCGGTGCCTATGACTTGACGGGGTGCACGGTCAGGGAGGCGCTCGACTGCGGCGTGGCCATGACGGAGGGCGACCGGCACCTGTGGTCGCTGGCTCAGGTTATTGATGAGCAGCGCAGCGGGGCTGTGTTGCCCGGTGCTGTGGTCACCCAGCGCCAGCGGGGCCTGGTCTGGCTGTCGGGCACCGACTACAACGACGGGGAGCCGTCGTCACCCGCTGAGTGGCGGCTCCGTGCTGAAATGCAGGACCGCTATCTGTTGGCCAGGTCTCTGGCCAACGAGCCGGTTGTGCTTCCCGAAGGTCTGCGGGTGATTCGGATGGTCCCCGGCTGGACCATGATGCCACTCTGGGAGAACTTCACAGACAACTCCCCCTTCACCGAAGACTCGGCTCCGGTCAGTGCTGAGTTGCGACGTGAGCTCATTTCCTGGTCTCAGGAGTGGGAGCGGGGGTCACTCGTCGAGGTGAACACTGACGAAGGGGCCGTAGATGGCGGTGATGCTGAGATCGCACCCGTTCTGAGCGGCCGCACTGATGGTGGTCAAGTGGGCTCCAGTGGCACCGTCGGTCCTCGGCACACCGCCGCCGAGTGGGCTGCGTGGGGTGCGCGCCTGTATCACCGCGCCGTGGCTGAGCTGGACGGGGTTGCCGAGGTCCGCCCAGAGTTTGATCTGCCCGGGGACCTCAGGACTCACGGCGACTGGGATGAAGGTGCGGTCGCTCGGTGGGGCAACTGAAGTGGTGCCACCGGGCTTGCATCCCACACCTCAACTTGTAATATAAGTTTGCCGACGTTCCGCGCGCCGCAACAAAGGAGTTCAGATGCTGACCGAGTCCGCCGCCCTCGCCGCCTACCCGGCCGAGGTTCCCGTTGATGCCGCCACGGTGGCTGCAGCCGCCGATGCTCAGGGTCGCGTGCAGATTGTCCTCGACGATGACCCGACCGGAACCCAGTCGGTCTCCAACCTTCCTGTGCTGAGCGCCTGGGAGCGCAGCGACCTGGAGTGGGCGCTCGACCAGAACACCCGAGCGGTCTACGTCCTCACCAACACCCGCAGCCTGGACGAGGCGGACGCCGCGGAGCGCAACCGCCAGATCGTCACCGTCGCCACAGAGGTCGCCGCCGAGCGGGGCATCACCCTCAGCTTCGTCAGCCGTGGTGACTCCACCCTCAGGGGCCACTACCCGTTGGAGACCACGGTCATCGACGAGACCGTTCGCAGCCTGGGTCAGGCGGGCCACGACGGCGTTGTCATTGTCCCCGCGTTCCCCGATGCCGGACGCATCACGATCGGTGGAGTGCACTACCTGCGCGGTGCCAATGACAGCCTCACTCCCGCGGGCGAGAGCGAGTTCGCCCGCGACGCGACCTTCGGCTACCGCTCCAGTAGCCTCGCCGACTGGGTGGAGGAGAAAACCGGTGGTGCTGTCGCCGCAACGGACGTTCTTGTGCTTGACCTCACAACCATTCGCGCCGGAGCTGATGCCATCGCCGCGGCGCTCGGAACGGTGTCTGGCGGCCAGCCGGTTGTGGTTGACATTGTCACCGAGAACGATCTGCGGCTGCTTGCGCTTGGTCTTATCGCGGCCGAGAACGCCGGGGCCCGGCTGCTCTACCGCGTTGGTCCGCCCTTTGTGCGCGGTCGCATCGGTCAGGAGCAGCACGCGCCACTCACCGCGCACGAGGTGTACGGTCCCGCCGGCGGAGCCGACAATGGCGGGCTTGTTGTGGTCGGCTCGCACGTGGGTCAGACCACCAGGCAGCTGGCCGAGCTGTCCCGCCAGGGCGGCCTGGCCGACACCATCGAAATCGACATCGCACAGGTCCTTGACGGCACCAGGTCGACCGCACACATTGCAGACGTTGTGGCGCGTGCGGCCGACGCGCTCGGGCGCGGGACCGTTGTGGTCCACACCAGTCGCACCCTGGTGAAGACGGATGACCCGGAGGAGAGCCTGACCATCGCCCGCCGGGTGTCCACCGCCGTGGTGCAGGCCGTCCAGGGGATCCTGGAGCGCAACGCACCCCGTTTTGTCATTGCTAAGGGCGGCATCACCTCGTCCGACGTCGCCTCACGCGGTCTTGGCATCCGTGCGGCCATTGTTCGCGGGCCCATGCTGCCCGGAATCGTGTCGCTGTGGGAGCCGGTTGGTGGCCCGGCCAGCGGCATCCCCTACGTCGTTTTTGCCGGAAACGTCGGCACAGACGAGTCGCTGGCCGACGTGGTCAGGACCCTCGCCCTTCCCCAGCACCGCCCGGCAGCACAGATTTAAGGACACCACCATGACCACCTCAGCATCCAGCACCGTAGCCCCCACGAGTTCCGTCGCCGTTCTTGGCCTTGGCGCGATGGGCCTGCCGATGGCCACCCGCCTGGCCAGCGGTCTCACCGTGCACGGCTTTGACATCAACGCGGAGCGGACGGCGCTTGCCGCCGAGCACGGTGTCATTGCACACACCAGTGCAGCCGACGCCGTCCGTGACGCCGACGCCGTTCTGCTTGCCGTCCGTGACGGAAAGCAGCTCAGCTCCGTGCTGTTCGGTGAGGGCGGTATCGCCACCGAGCTGCGCCGCGGAGCCGTTGTCATCCTGACAAGCACCGTCGGAGTGACCGAGGTCACCACCGTCGCCGAGCGCCTGGCCGAGGCTGGGCTCGGGCTGGTGGACGCCCCGCTGAGCGGTGGCCCCGTTCGCGCTGGCGAGGGCGACCTGCTCATCGTCGTCGGCGGCACCCCGCAGATGCGCGACAAGGCTGCCCCCGTCCTTGACCTGCTGGCCTCAACGCTCCAGGTGATCGGCGATCGTCCCGGTGACGGTCAGGCGTTTAAGACCGTCAATCAGCTGCTCTGCGGTGTGCACATTGCCGCAGCTGCCGAGGCGATGGCCCTGGCCGAGAAGCTTGGCCTTGACCCGGAGGCCACGCTCGCGACCCTCGGTGCCGGTGCGGCCGGATCCTTCATGCTGGGCAACCGTGGACCGCGCATGCTTCAGGCCTACGACGAGCAGGGGCCCGAGGTCCTCAGCCGTCTGGACATCTTTGTGAAGGACATGGGCATTGTGAACCGTGCAGCCAAGGATGCCGGACTGGCGACCCCCGTTGCGGCTGCGGCCGAGCAGCTGTACCTGGTTGGTCAGGCGCAGGGCCTCGCGGCCGAGGACGACTCACAGGTCATCAGGGTGATTGCGCCGGAGCGTTCAGCGTAGGGGCCGTTCATGGTCGCGAACTGCTGATGATGACGTGTGATTGACGCCGGGCTGACCGGCTATCTGGTCGGCGTCACCCTCGTTCGTCGGCGCGGGCACTCGGTGCACCGCGACGGCGACGAATGAGTCCGTCAGCAGTCGCGATCACGGCACCGCCGAGCAGGTACCAGAGCAGGTCCATGGCATCAAAGCTGGTGCCGAGTACCAGCCGGGCCAGCACAAAACGGGATGACAGGTCGGCGGGACTGGGCGTCAGCTGGAACAGCTCAACCGCTGTGCTCAACGCGACCGCCGCCGCGCCAACAACCAGGCTGCGGGTGCGCGGCCAGACCAGGGCAATGAGCAGGTACAGCATCACCGTGTAGCAGGCGTCGGCCGCTGGGCCCCAGCCGAGACGGTGTGCGGTGAGCCCCGCGCCGATCGTCAGCAGGACGGCCAGGCCAAGCCAGACGCGTCGACGGGTTGTTCCGTCGGACGTATGCGGCCCGTCA
>JBQELM010000067.1:0-8612 GCA_052103915.1 Mycetocola sp.
TGTTCAGGCCGTGCTTTTTACCGTGTTTGCGGGTCTACTTCGTCCCGGTGCCAGCATCGTTGACCTCTCGCTGTTCATGGTGATGGGCGTTGTTCTTGGCTACCTGCGCCGGGAGACTGGTTCGGTGTGGATGTCTGTTGGCTTCCACGCCGCGTTCCAGTGGGGATCACAACTGGCGTTGACCCACGGCACGGTGAGCGTCGGCGGTGATTCTGGTCTGGCTATGCTGATTCTGGGCGTGATTCCGTTTACCGCGGTCGTGATCTACACCAGTGTCGCTGGTACCCCCAGAGCCTTTCGCCCTGGCCCGGATACTGCTCGCTGAGTGGTCGACCACGACTACCGTGCGGAATGGGTCGCTCGCCGCACACGCAGGCAGCAGCCACCCGAACACGGGGCTCTCGGCGCCCCGTCGCCGACAGGTGCGTCGGAACAGTCCAGCCAACTCTCTCAGATCAGGATCGACTCGTGACACTCGACAAGCACACACCTGCGAGCGCAGACCTCCCCGGCGCCCTGACCTTCCGTACCGTCTGGGGCGGTCCGGTGGTGCAGCCGGGCGTGATCGAGGAACTGGGCCGGATCAAACAGCACGCCCGCACGGTGCCGCTGGCCTACAGCTTTGACCTGTCACTCCTGGTTGGCGGGGACATCACGCCGGGGGAGGGCCCGTCAGGGCTGACCTCGCCACGGGTATCCACCGCGCGCCGGACCGTGACGGGCACCATCCAGATCACACGGGATGAGGTCGACGCTGCGGCGGACCCGGTCGGCTTTGTCCGCCAGACGATCCAGTCCGCGATTGACGACCTCATCACCCGGATTGCGGCGCGCGATGGCAACTACGACGCGGAGGCCGAGCGTCAGCGGTTGGTGTTTGTGGGAACCGAGTCGGCGTAAAGGTCTTCAACCTCTGACAGGTCAAGCCCCGTCTGATCGGCAACCGCTGTCAGTGCGATCCCGGCCGCGAGCAGGGTTCTCGCCCGGTGGCGTCGACCGGTCAGCCATCCGAGCGCGGTGAGCATCGTCCGTGATGCCGCGCGGAGCTGCGCGCGCTGCTCGGGTGTCCACGGCGCGGTTCGGGACGCACAACCGCGCTCGAGCAGGGCGATCAGTTCTGGGCCGACAGCCTCACGCTGCTGGTCGAGTGTTGCGGTGTCGAGGCGCTCCTCCGCGATGCTCAGGTCAACGTCGAGTGCGTTGTCGGAGCGACTGAATCGGGTGAGGGGACGCCGCAGGTCTGCCGCGGGCAGCGCACGGAGGCAGATAGCCAGGACGCCGTCGAGGGTTGAGGTGTCCCGATCAAAGGCGTCGGCACATGCCGCCAACTCGTCGGCGAGCGCTGGCAGATGACCCAGGCGGCCCGAGTCGGTTGTCACCTCTAAGCGCATGACCCGAGGGTATCGGTTGTCTCGCCGGAGCGCGGCGAGCGGCGAGCGGCGAGCGGCGGGCAGCGAGCGGCACGAGGTCCGACGGAGCCACGATGTCCGACGGCACCCTGCGGTGTGACGTGTCCGATACTGAGCCGAGGATCACAACGTTCGGCGCTGGCCGCGGGGCGACCGGCTGGGATACTTGTCGCGTGACGGTGAATCGTGGATCGGGTGTGGCGTTCAGTATGCAGTGTGGCGCGGACAGTGCGGCCCCGTGCGTGGTGACCCCATGACCGCCCGCCCCGCACAGCATCGGCTCTGCGTTTTTCTGACGCCGGAGGACGAAGTCCAGCTCAGCACGGCCATTCGGGAGTCGCTGCCGAGTGTGATGTTTGTGAACATGGCCGAGTGTGCGACGACACCCACCCCGACGTTCCGCTCGTCGCTGAGCGAGTGCGAGGGCTGGCATGTCACCTGTGTTGACACGAGGCTGGTGTCGGAGAGTGACTTTCATCGGGACTATGTTGTGCCGCATCCCTCGGGGCAAGGCTGGGTGTACGCGGTCGTGGGGTCGGGGCTGGTGAGCCTGCTGCGCTCCCGACCGGAGGTCGACGGCCTGCTCAACGGCGAGCTGCGTGCGACCGTTCCGGCGGGGGATGACGAGACCGACCGCTACGTTCGTGACCTCCTGGCGCTCACACGCGCGGGTGGTGTGCCGGTGCGGGGGAGAGACCCGGTCACAGGAGTGGTCGCACGCCGTGCGGAGCGGAACTTTGTGGCGTGGCCCGACGCGGCGGCGCGCTGGGGCGCACCGGACGTGGCCGGTCTCAACAACGGGCCAACCACTCGGTTCACGGTCGGCCGATGAGAGTCACACGCTGAGGCTGTCGATCAGATCAGCTGCCCCGGCAACGGCTCAACGTCGAACTCCGACGACCCACACAGCCCACGCGCCCTCTCTACGATGAGCGGCAGTGCCTCGGTCAGCGAACCGCCGAGGAGGTGCAGCGAGTCGCAGGAGCGTGACTCCCAGACGGGGAACTCACCGTCTGATGTGCGCGAGGCGGTGTCCCAGAGCAGCGCATCGCCGTTCTCGCTCCAGCCGAACACCTGCAGGGCGGGGACCTGTGCCCAGGTGCCGTCCGGCTCGATCATCCAGTCGAAGCCCTCGTCCCTGCCCTCACGGTAGACGCTGTGGACGTGTGCGGTCAGGTGGGCTCCGCGGCCCTGAATGCCGTCGGCGTATCCGGGCAGAACGGGCGGGTAGATCAGCCACAGTCCAGCCAGACGCCCCCACCCCGCGTGACGGATGAACTCCCGAAACGAGGCCGGGTAGCTAGAACCATCGGCACAACGAAACGAGCTGAGCGCCTCCAGATCAACATGCTCCAGGGTGGGCGTGCCCGACACGGCCAGGTGGGTCAGATAGTCACCGCTGCCGTCGCCCTCGCCCTCAGGCCCGGACGCGGACGGAAACGATGCTGACTCCAGGGGCATGACCCGATTCTAGGGTTCGTCCGACTGTTTCCGACCCGTCTTCCGCATGCCCGTACTCTCCACGCGTGTGCGCTTCTCCCTGCTCGCTGTCGCTACAGGTGCTCACTACTCGCGGCGCTACAGGTGCTCACTGCTCGCGGCGGCATGCAGGCTGGCATACGCGCCACCGGGCCGAGTGATCAGCTCGCGGTGTGAACCCTGCTCCACGATGTGGCCACGTTCCAGGACCACAATGCTGTCCGCGCTCGCCGCCTGACCAAAGCGGTGTGCAACGATGACGGCGGTGCGACCGGCGATCGCCGCGGTGACGGCCTGGTCAAGGGCACCGGAGCTTCCGGCCTGCGCCGTGGCCTCGTCAAGCACCACAACGGCCGGGGCGGCGAGGATCACGCGGGCCAGCGCGATGACCTGAGCGCGGTCCTCACTCATGCTTCCGGAGGCGTCGCCGCCCAGCCCCTGATCCGTACCGCCGCCGAGTGGTGTGTGCAGTCCCAGCTCGTCCGCCCAGTCGGCACCGACAGCGGCGAGCGCCGTCCGCAGTTGCTCGTCGCTGGCGTCGGGGGAGCCGAGCCGCAGATTGTCGGCAAGGGTGCCCGCAAACAGGTGCGTCTCCTGTGTCACAAGCAGTACGGCCCGTGATCCGCCGCAGCCCGCGCGGTCAGCGGCAACCCCGCCGACCTGCACGGTGCCGTGCTCGGGCTGAAGGCTTCCGGCGATGAGCTGGGCAAGCGTTGACTTGCCCGACCCGGAGCTGCCGACAAGAACGACCGTTGAGCCCGACGCGATGGCCAAATCAACCGAGGACAGCGCCCACCGGCTCTCCGTCCCGTAACGGTAGCCGACGCCGGTCACCCGGATACCGGCATCCCGCGTCTCCACCAGGGTGGTCACGCTGCGCGGCACGGTGAGGACACCAACCAGTCGGCCGATGCCCGCTCCGGCCCGTTGCAGGTCGTCAAGACTGGACAGCAGCGCACCGATCGGGTCAAACAGCCGGTGGAACAGCAGGGCGGCGGCGGTGACGGCACCAACGGAGAGGTCGGCGTCCACCGCCCGCCAGAAACCGACGGCCAGAACCGCGGACAGGCCAAGGAACTCGGCCAGGTTCAGACCGGCGTTGAAGCGGTTCCTGGCCTTCACTGTCTCGCGCTGGGTCGCGACAGCGGTGAGAGAGAGCCTCTCGACCAGGTCAAGACGCTCCGGCTGCATCCGGTGCGCCACAACGGTGTCCGCGCCGCGCACGGTTTCAATGAGCGCCTGGCCACGTGCGGCCTCCTCCTGACGGAGCCGCCGGTACAGCGGGCGGGACGTGCGCAGGAACCGCAGCGTTGAGATCAGCTGGACGGGAACAGCGACAAGCGCCGCGGCCGCGAGGAACGGGTCAAGCGCGGTCAGCCCGACCAGGGTGAGCGCGATCGTAAACAGCGCCTGCACAAAACGGGGCAGGGTGTCGGAGACGGCCTCGGTGATGGACTCGACGTCGCCGGTGACGCGGGAGACGGTGTCGGACATCCCCGCGTTCTCCACCGTGCCCTGCTCCAGCGTGAGCGCGTGCTCAAGCACCTCTTCCCTCAGCTGGGCGAGGGCACCCTGCAGGGTCCGAACGAGCAGACCTCCACCCCAGCGCAGCAGCAGAGCGGAGAACAGGCCAGCCCCGACAATGACACCGGCGATGCCGATGAGGGTGCCGGCCGCCGCACCGGCAAGAACGGCGTCAACGATGCGGCCAAGCATGAGGGGGATGACCAGGGCGGAAGCACAGCCGATCAGCAGAAGGGCAATCGTGGCGGTCAGCCGGAGACGGTGACCCCGCAGCAGGACGCCAATGTGCCGCCAGCTCTGCCTGGCGGTGGCGATGGGCAGGATGCCGGAGGGGGACAGGGCAGGTGCTGTCATCGTGCACCCCCCTCAACCACGGTGTGGCAGGCGTTCAGCAGGATGGGGCTTGCCGTGATCACCACAACGGTGCGGCCCAAGTCGCGTAGCCCCGCGGCAACACGCTGCTCGGTGAGCGGGTCAAGCGCGGTGGTTGGTTCGTCAAGGACCAGGACCTCCGCGGTGCTGTGCAGGGCGCGCCCGAGCAGCACCCGCTGCCGCTGCCCGCCGGACAGCCGGTGCCCGCGCTCGCCGATGGGCACGTCGGGTGAGCCCAGGTGCTCGCAGACGTCGTCGAGTGCAACCGCGCGGATGATGCCCTCCGACCAGCCGTCGCGGTCGGCGCTGATGCCTGTGCCCGTGCCAGTGCCTGTGCCTGTGCCTGTGCCGCCACCCATGCCGCTGACGTTGTCACGCAGTGTCCCGCTGAACAGGGCGCCAGCGTGTGGTGGGGCCGCCACAACAGAGCGGTAGAAGCTGGGGCCGGCATCAACGGCGTCGCGCCCGTGCACGTGAAGTTCACCGCGGCCGGGCGCGGTGCGCAGGCCAAGCCGTGCCGAGATCTGGCGGGCCTCGGCCGCACCGGACACCCTGATCCCCACCAGCGTGCCGCGGTTGATCGCCACGGTGTCCGTGCCGAGACGAAGAACAAGGGGAGCGTCCGCTGCATCATCCGGGGTGACCTCGTGCGCGGGGTCCTCGTCCAGCGTGTACGGGTCAGAAACCAGAGTGTGCAGCCGGCGACCAGAGGCGCGTTTGTGCGCCCAGTTGGCCCCAAAGGTTCCGATGTGCGCCAGAGTGCCCTGCAGGAACTGGGCCAGACCAACCACGGTGACCAGCTGACCGGGGGAGATGGTCCCCTCCGCGGCCATCAGAGCGGCGGCGCAGGCCAGCACACCCAGGTAGAGCACCGACACCGCGGTGCTGACGGCCTGATAGCTGAGCAGTCGTCTGGCTGCGGAAACGGCACCGTGGAACGAGTCGGTCGACGCAGCACGGTAGCGGCGGGTGATCTCCGCCTCGGCCCCCAGACCACGGACCACCCGGAGGCCGGTCATGGCATCGGTGGCAATCATGTTGGCGGCGGCAACCGACTGCTGCTCGTGCATCCCCAGCCGTTCCAGTGGCCGGGCGAGCGCCTGCAACGCCCACAGCACCGCACCAGCACCACACAGCACACCCACCCCGAGCGGGAGTGAAATCGTGAACAGGATGACGCTCGCGGTCAGCAGCGCGGCGACGGTTGCCCCCTGCTGCGCAATACTCCAGGCCACACCGGCAAAACGGGCCGTGTCACTGGTGGCAAGCGACAGGACCTCACCCGTTGCGCGCGTCGTTGACCGGCCGCGCGGGTGCAGGATGCGACCGAGCGAGAGCTGCCGAAGGTCGTGCTCCCCGTGGCCGTACACCCGAACCATGCCCAGAGCCGCACGCTGGTAGCTCAGCGACAGCACGGCAAAAACAACACCAAGCCCGAGCAGTCCAAGGACCAGGGCGGTGACATCCCGCCGCACGATGGCGTCGTCGATGATGACACCGATGAGGACGGGGACGGCAACCTCGCCGGCCTGATGGAGCACAAAGCCAACAACGTTGGCGGCCAGGAGCCAGCCGCGACGCGCGCGGAGGAGAGCGACCCGGAGGAGCGAGGATACAGAACTCCGTGACGGGTCAAGCGGGGGAAGCGTCATGATCCTCAACCCTAGTTTCAACCGCGGTGCTCAGGCTGACGACTGCTTCCGCCAAACGGACAGAGCGGCACGGCGCGGTGCGGTACGGTGAATCGGAGAAAGCTGCGGGAGAGGAGGGCGTGTGGAGCGCACAGGCCCCACCATCTTCGAGGGGTATCTTCTGCGAACCCGCTTCCTCAACGGCGAGTACGTTGACGAGCAGAACGCCTGCTCTCCTCGAGCGCACGCCCACCCCGAACACCTGGTTTTTTGGCCGAGTCACGGAACCGCCAGCCTGGAGGTTGACGGGGTACAGCGCCGCCTCGCGCCCGGCCAGGGGCTCTGGGTTCCCGCCGGAACACCGCACAGGGCACAGCGCCGCGAGACCACTCTTGTTGCCCTGCACATTGCGCCAGAGGCCTGGACCCGCCGCTCCGACGAGGTGCGTGCCGTGACCGTGCTTCCCGCGCTCCGCGAACTGCTCACCCACCTGGCCAGGGCTCCCATGTCACGGGAGGAGCGTCTGCGCGCCCAGCAGGTGTGTCTTGATCTGATCGTGAGTGAGGCTAGCCCGTCCATTGAGCTGCCGCTTCCCGACGACCACCGGCTGACGCAGATCTGCCGCAGGGTGCTGGCCGATCCGGCCGACGACCGAACCATTGAGGCGTGGGCTGTGGAGGTGTCGTTGAGTAGCCGGACCCTGGCGCGTGCGTTTAAGGAATCAACGGGCATGACGTTCACCCACTGGCGCAGTTGCGCGCGCATGTCGCTCGCTGTCGAGCTTCTGGGCGGCGGGATGCCGGTCGGGGTGGTGGCCCGCCGGGTGGGCTACTCGACCATTGCCGCATTCAGTACGGCCTTCCATCGCATCCTTGGCCGGCCGCCCCGCGACTTCCACCCGTCCTGATCCGGACGGTCGATGCCCCCATGACGGGTGACAGGCAGTCGACCCGCCGTGCGCTGTCTGATTCGCGCAAAAGCTTGTCCGCCTCGGCCAGGGGAGTCGCCCTATCTTGGATAGGTAAGCCTTTCCTTGGCCGCATGCGCCCGGAATTCCCGTCGACAGCAAAGCCCACGATGACCCCGATAAACCGCACGGCCGCCCGCCCCTTCATCGGCGGCAGGCAGATCAGCCTGTGACCGCTCCAGCCCCGCACTCGGCGTCAGCCGCCGCAGCGGCCGACGCCGCAGGCACCTCACCTGACGCCGCGGACTCAGAAAAGGCACCCCGCGCCGGTCTGGCCCGCACCAACACCTACCGTTTGCTGACCCTGCTCGGCATTCTGTGTGTCCTGCTGGTTGTTGTGGCCCTGAGCCTGATTCTCGGATCAAAGAGCATTGACCCTGCCGCGGTGTGGCAGGCGCTGGTGAACCCGCAGGAGATCGAGGATCACTTCATCGTCCGTGACCTCCGCATTCCTCGCACCGTGGTGGCGCTGGTTGTTGGCCTGGCGCTGGGCATCGCCGGAGCCCTCATCCAGGCGCTGACCCGCAACCCTCTCGCTGACCCCGGAATCCTCGGCGTGAACTCCGGTGCCGCGTTTGCCATGGCGATTGGTGTGGGCTTTTTTGGGGTTGGCTCCATCTCCGGATACATCTGGTTTGCCTTTGCCGGAGCGCTGCTTGTCACGGTGACCGTGTACGCGATCGGCTCAGCCGGGCGCGGGGGAGCTGACCCGCTCCGACTTGTCCTGGCCGGCATCGCGCTTGGCGCCGTGCTGGGCGGTGTCACCAGCGCCATCACCCTGCTTGACCCCGACGCGTTTGACTCCATGCGGCACTGGGGCGCCGGATCGGTTGTGGGACGTGGGCTTGACCTGGTCTGGCCTGTGCTTCCCTTCATCGTGGCTGGCCTGCTGCTGGCGATGGTGTCGGCTCGCGCGCTCAACACCATCGCTCTGGGGGAGGACATGGCCTCTGCGCTGGGAACAAACGTCCTCCGCACCCGCATCATCGTTGTCATCGCCGTCACCCTGCTGGCCGGCGGGGCAACGGCCATCGCGGGACCGGTTGGTTTTGTTGGGCTGATGGTTCCGCACGTCGCCCGCTGGATTGTGGGCCCGGATCAGCGCTGGATCCTGGCCTACACCGCCGTCCTTGCCCCCATCCTGCTGATCGTTGCCGACATCGTTGGTCGACTGGTGATCCGCCCGGCCGAGGTTCCGGTTGGCATCATCACCGCCTTTGTGGGCGCTCC
>JBQELM010000068.1:0-8534 GCA_052103915.1 Mycetocola sp.
CAGCATGAGGACCCCGACCAGCGGGGATGTGCCCAGCACGGTCGCGGCGATCACCGTGACCAGGCCAAGCAGGCTGCCCACGCCCAGATCGATGTCACCAACGGACATGATCAGCGCCTGTGCCTGGGTGGCCAGGACGAGGGGGACGGCGGCGACGAGCATCAGGTTGATCCCGTTGATGCTGACGATCCCCGGCTGGATGATCGCGGCCAGAACAAAGATGGCGATCATGGCAACGATGGACAGCACCGCGGGCGAGCCCTGGGCTGCGCCGGTGCGGATGCGGAGTGCTGCGGTTGGACCGGTGAGGCTCCGGTCCGGCCGCGTGAGTGCGGTTGTCATCGGTTCTCTCCTGCGGTCTCGTCAAAGGAGTCAGCGATGATGCGCTGCTCTGTGGCCTGGGCTCCGGGCATTTCGGACACGATCCGGCCCGCGCGGAACACGTAGACCCGGTCGCAGTGCGCCATCTCCTTGTTGTCCGTTGAGTACCAGACGATGGTCCGGCCGCTGCGGGCTTCGGCCTTCATCAGGGTGTAGATCTCGTTTTTGGTTGCGACGTCAACGCCGCGGAACGGGTCGTCAAGAAGGACCAGGTCGGCTCCGGCCGCAAAGGCGCGGGCGATGAGGACCTTCTGCTGGTTTCCGCCGCTGAGGGAGGTGATCGGGGCGGCCGCGCCACCCCTGACCCTGAGCATGTCGACCCAGGTGGAGGCCAGTTCTCGCTTGCGGGTTCCGCTGATGAACCCCCAGCGGCTGAGCGTGGCGGTCGCCGCAATGGTGAGGTTCTCGGCCACCGTCCACAGCGGGAAGATGCCTGACACCTGGCGGTCGCCCGGGACGTACGCGCGGGAGGCGGGAACCGTGACCTGGCGGCTGACCAGGCCCGGCGTCCACAGTCGGGACAGCACGGATTCCTGGCCCTGTCCGGCCAGCCCCGCCAACCCGATGATTTCGCCGGCACGGGCGGTGAGGGTGCGGCCGTGGGCGTCGGTGAGTTCAACCGTTGACCCGCCCGCTGCGGCCGCACCGGCGGTCGCGGCTGAGCCGTCCGACGCCGCCGAGCCGTCCGACGCTGCCGAGCCGGGGGCCAGGGCAGCCCCGCCCTCACTGTCGAGTTCGGCGTTGACCCGTTCCAGGGTGGAAGTGTCCGTGGTCACCTCACCGCCCATCGCAGCCAGCAGGGTACCCTCCGCCGTGGTGGTGCCGGGGTACTCGCTGACGATCTGGCCGTCCTTCATGACCAGGATGCGGTCGCTGTTGGTGATGACCTCCTGCATGCGGTGGGAGATCAGCAGGGCGGACAGGCCGTCTGCCGTGCGCGTGTGCAGGTAGTCGTAGAGCGCCGCCGAGGCGTCAACACCCAGCGACTCGGTTGGCTCGTCAAGGATGAGCAGCCGAAGCCGGTCGGTGCAGAGCGCCCTGGCGATCTCCACCATCTGGCGCTTGGCCATCGGCAGCGCACTTGAGCGGTCAAGAATGTTGATGCCGTTGCCGGGGAACACCTCGTTGAGGGTCTCCTGGATGCGCTGCTCCGCGCGACGACGCCAGCGGAAACCGCCGGGTCGCCGGTCAGAGAGCGAGGCGTTTTCCGCAACGGTCAGGTCGGGGCAGAGTGCCAGCTCCTGGTACACCATGCGGATGCCGGCCTGCTCGGCCGCTGCGGCGGTGAACGGCTGGTCGGCCGGGAGACCCGCGACCCGGACAGAACCGGTATCGCTGGTCTCCCGACCGGCGAGCAGCCGGACCAGTGTGCTTTTTCCTGCTCCGTTGTGGCCCACAAGGCCGAGGATCTCCCCCGCGTTCAGCTGAACGCTGACGGTGTTGAGCGCCTGCGTTTTCCCGTACCGCTTGGAGACGGCGTCTGCGCTGAGCAGCGGTGTCCCGTGCTCCGTCCGTTCCGTCACGACGGGGGTGTGTGTCGAGGTCATGCGTGTGCCCTTCGTTCCTCGGCCTGGTGCTCGGTTACTTCAGTGCGGGAGCGACGGCGGTGTCACCGGCGTTGATGGCCGCGATGGCCGCGTCGGTGCTCTCCTTGTCCCAGGGGTAGGACGCGAACTCGTCGGTCTCGAGGGTGTCGAGCCAGTAGTCCAGGTCGTCTTCGCCGATCTGGATGACGGGGAGCACAACCTCGTGCGGGACCTCCTCGCCGGCCAGCTTGGCGAGGGCAACGTGGATGGCGGCAACAACCTGGCCCGGGTCGGTCAGCGCGGCGTAGGAGCCGTTGTCGATGCCGCTGTCCTTCCAGAACTGCAGAGACTTTCCGTCGGTGTCGAAGACCACAACGGGGGCGTCCCGTCCGGCCGACTCAAAGGCCTGTACAACGCCCATGCCGCCGATGCAGCCGGGGACGGCGTCGACCTCTGGCAGGGAGCCCAGAACTCCAACAACCTCTTTCTGGGCTGTGCTGCTGTCGCAGTAGCCGTTGACCTCTGCCACCACGTTCACGTCCGGGTAGTCGGCGAGGATTTCTTTCTGCTTGGTGTAGAACTCCTCCTCCGGCTGTGAGCCGATGACACCGCGGTTAAGGATGATGTTTCCCTTGCCGTCGATGGCGTCGAGTGCGGGTTGCAGGGAGTCCTGGCCCCAGATGTCGTAGGCGTTGCGCACGATCGTGGCGCACGGGGCGTCCATGTCGGCGTCAAGCACAACAACGGTGATTCCCGCGTTGCACGCCTCTTCAACTGCGGGCACAAGTGCCGTGGAGGAGGCGGGGATGACCATGAGCACGTCGGGGTTCTGCAGCATCAGGCTGCGGATCTGACTGGCCTGCTCCGTTGCGCTGTTTTCGCCCGGCGCGTTGACCGAGGTGAACTCGCTGACGGTTCCGTCCGCTTTGAGTGCCGTTGCGGCCTCTTCGAACTTGTTGATCAGCGTGAGCCGCCAGCCGTTGACGAAGCCGTTGCTGAGGGCGATGGAGATTCCGTCGCCGTCGGCCGGGGCCGCATCTGAGCCGCCGTCGGCGGGGGCTGTCCCGCCGGAACACGCTGAGAGGGTGAGTGCTGCGATGGCGGCCGCGACGATCGCGGTACGCCTGATGGATGTGAACTTCATTGTCGACTCCTGTTGTCCGCGCCTTTGCGGTGTGGGGTTCCCGGTCGTGTGCTCTGTGGGGCTCTCGGGTGCGGTGGCCCCACAAAACTGTCGGCACTTGTCATGCCCAACTCGTCACTACCAGTTGATAGTGATAAGAATATATGGACGCCGGACGCTCCTGTCAATACGATTTGGGTGCAGCCGGTTCTCGGCTCGGCGGAAGGGCAGCAATGACAGCAAAAAACAGCTCATGGGACACCAGGCTTGACCGGGACTCAGACGAGCCACTCTGGCTCCAGCTCTCCTCCGCACTGCGCTCAGCCATCACCGACGGCACCCTCGGCGCCGACCAGGCACTGCCCTCCGAGTCAGAGCTCATCAACCGCTACGGCGTCTCCCGGACCGTCGTCCGCGAGGCACTGGCCGAACTGGTCAGGCGGGGACTGATCTACAAGATCAGGGCAAAGGGCTCGTTCGTCTCCCCCGCCACTCCTGACCTCAGCTTCATCGGCTCAACACTGGGCTCCTCGGCCGACCTTGACGCAAGCAACCGGTCATCCACCACCCGGATTCTGCGCCAGGAACGCGGCACGGCCACGGCCCAGGAGGCCACATCCCTCTCCCTTGAGGAGGGTGCAGACGTGATCCGCCTGCGCCGCCTGCGCACGGTTGACGGCTCGCCCTGGCTCCTGGTCGACACGGTTCTGCCCGCCGAACTGTTCCCCGGACTGGTCAAGGCCAACCTGGAGAACCAGTCGCTGTACAAGCACCTGCGCCGCCACTACGGGGTGTCACCGGCCGGAGCGGATCGCTGGCTCCAGGCCGTCCTCCCGGACGAAGCCGACGCCGCCCTGCTCACCCTGCCTGCTGGGGCCCCCGCGCTCCGCATCGAGTCGGTGTCGTGGGACACGGACGAGCGACCATTTGAGTTCTACAACGCCCTGCACCGCAGCGACGCGTCACGCTTCTACGTCGGGATTCGCTGACGACGGTCGCGCGCTCCGCGACACTCGCGGAACGTACGGGTCGGATGCCTGCCGCAGCTACTCCGCGTCGCGTTTGGCCATCTTCGCCAGGCGCTCGTTGTAGGCCTTCAGCTCGGCGTCGCCCGTTCGGTCAGCGTTCCGGTCAATCCGGCGCTGCTCCTTGGCATCAGAGCGCGACCACTGGATCGCCACAATGATCGCCATCAATACGGTCGGCACCTCACCAATACCCCAGGCGATACCACCGCCGTTCTGCTGATCGTCCATCGGGGTTGCACCCCAGGTGCGCCCCATCGCGCCGAACCAGTCGGCAAGGAACAGTCCGGACGACTGCATGATCGCCAGACCAAAGAAGGCATGGAACGCCATCGTCGCCAGAAGCAAAATCAACCTGAACGCGTACGGCAGCCGGTACTTGACCGGGTCGATACCGATCAGCGACTGGGTGAACAGGTACCCGGTGAGCACAAAGTGCACAACCATCCACTCGTGCCCCAGGTGCTCCTCCATCGACCAGCGGAACAGGCCGGTGTAGTAGAACACCCAGAGCGAGCCGGCAAACAGCACGGCGGCCACAACCGGGTGCGAGATGAACGAGGCGAACGGCGTGTGCACGGCCCACAGGATCCACTCACGGCCACCACGCGACCCGTCCGTCCGTTTGATGATCGCCCGAGAGGCCAGCGTCACGGGTGCGCCGGGGACGAGCAGCAGCGGGACAACCATCGTCAGCCCCATGTGACCAAGCATGTGAACACTGAACAGGTAGTCCTGGTACAGGTTGAACCCACCGTTGGTCAGCCAGGCCAGCACCAGCAGTCCCAGGATCCAGCACACGGTCCGGTACATCGGCCAGCGGTCGCCGCGTGCGCGCAGTCGCCGGACACCGGCCACGTAGAAGAAGATGCCAAAACCGGCAACAAGCAGCCAGAGGATGTCCGGGTCCCAGCCGGTCAGGAAGCTCTGCAGCGTCAGCTCTGGCGGGAGCGGCTCGTCGGTGAGGATCTGGGCGGGGGTCAGGCCGTCAGGGTTGGTGACCTCGGCGACCGGTGTTGCTGTTCTGGCCAGCGCGGCCGCCACACCGCTGGCGAGACCCATGAAGCCAAGCTCAGCAACAACAAGCGTCCAGAAGCGGCGGGCGTTGGCGCGGTAGTTGCTGCCGAGCCCCGCGATGGTCCTGCGACGGAAGTACGCCCCAAACAGCCCGAGCGCAATCAGCGCAACAACCTTGATGATGACGAGGATGCCGTATCCGGAGGTGATGTCGGCCAGCGAACCGATGCGAAGGGCCGCGCCAAAGTAGCCGGAGATGGCCACAACAACAAAGCAGACAAGGGCTACGGATGAGTAGCGGGCGAGGACAACGCCCACCCGACCGGGTTCGATCGTGCGGCGCAGGAACACAATCGCCAGCAGACCACCGAGCCAGACGGCGGCAAACACCAGGTGCAGGTAGAGCGAGGTGACCGCAATTCCGTGACCGGAGTTACCGGCAGCGTGCCCCTGTGACGCCATCGGGTAGAGCGCCACAACGCTCAAAACGGTGACCATGATCATGAGCCGCTGACCACGGATGGCATAACAGGCGACCGTCAGGATCGCGCCAAAAACGACCGTCATCAGCCAGGAGACACCCAGCTCAACCCCGGTGAAGAACAGCCCGATCTGTGCGCCGAACTGGTCGTCGAGGCTGGGAACAACACCGGTGACGTTGAGGAAGGTGAAGAACGCCGTGACCCCCGAGGCCACCGTGAACGCTCCGGCACCGGCCGCGGCCAGGTCGATGGCCGTGTCGTACTCGTCACGCTTGGGCGTGAGGACAAACATGGCAAGCAGCAGCGAGCCGATCATCAGCGCAGCGCTGAGGTTGACGAGCATTTTCGCGATCGGAAGACCGTAACGCACGACGGGCCCCGGGTCAGAGATCTGAGCGGGGGCAGCGGCGCCGCCGATCATCAGCGCACCGATCACAGCAATGAAGCCCACAAGGAGGAGGAGTCCAGGGCCAAAAATCCGGGTCGCGCGATTCACGTCTCCAGCCTACGCGGCGCACGCGCGCCCAGCTGACCGCCGCCGGGGAGCCCACCAATCGGAGCACCCGCACCCGCACCCGCACCCGCACCCGCACCCGCACCCGCACAGGATTCGTTAACAGCACAGGGCGCCGCACATGATGTGCGGCGCCCTGAGGCGTAAAGCGAGAACTACTTGACGGCAGCCTTCAGCTTGGAGCCAGCGCTGACCTTGACCGAGAAACCGGCAGGGATCTGGATCTCGGCGCCGGTCTGCGGGTTGCGGCCGGTGCGAGCGGCACGCTCGGTGCGCTCGACGGCGAGCCAACCGGGAACCGAAACCTTAACACCGTTGGAAACGGAGTCAGCCAGGACGCCAAAGAGGCTGTCCAGAACGCCGCTGACGGCGGCCTGGCTCTGTCCGGTCTCCGAAGCAATCTTCGCGACGAGCTCGGTCTTGTTAAGCGACTTGTCAGCCATAAGGATTGTCCTCCTCGGACGTCTGCTGCCGAAACAGCTGTTGCTGGGTGCTCCACCCCCACAGGAGCGGAGTCGGTCGTTCGACCGACTCCGAATGTATCAGTCTTCCGCCAAATCTCGCGGATTTCGACGGATTTGGGCGCTCGCTATCAGCGGAGAGCGTGGTGCCGTTCCGCACCGCAGCTGTCGCCGCCCAACCCCACACTGCGCCCGAGTCTGGGCGTCAACACGCGCGCATCTCCAGCCTCCGGAATGACCAACCACGGGAGCATCACGCATCACCCCAGGGTGCGGACCAAAGAAAAGAGCAGGTCAACACCAGTTTCTTTGATCCGTCGCCCCTGATCAGTTGTAGCGGTAGAAGCCCTCGCCGCTTCCAGCGCCCAGCTTTCCCTGATCGATGTAGTCGCGCTTGAGGATCGCGGCGAAGGCCTGCATCGTCTCGTCGGGGTTGGCCTGAGAGATGTTGTACGCCGTGTTCAGTCCAACAACATCAAAGATCTGGAAGGGCCCCATCGGCGCGCCCGTTCCAATTCGCCAGGTCTTATCGATGGTGGCCGGGTCAGCGACACCGGTGGTGAACAGACCAGCCGCGGCGTCAAGAAGGGGCACAAGGAGCGAATTGAGAACATACCCGGCCTTCTCCTTCTTGACCTCAATCGGCTCCATGCCGGTGCGACGGGCAAAATCGACAACCGCCGCATAGACCTCAGGATCGGTCTGCTCAGTTCCCATGATCTCCGCCGTGTTGTGCAGCCAGACGTGGTTGGCGTAGTGCAACGCGAGGAAGCGGTCGGGGCGTCCGGTGAAGTCCTTCATGTCACTGGGCAGAAGTGTGGACGAGTTGCTGGCAAAGATGGTTGTGGCCGGTGCAAGCTCAGCGAGTCGCGTGTAGGTGTCCCGCTTGATGTCAAGGCGCTCGGGAACCGCCTCGATGACCAGGTCGGCGTCACGGACCGCGGTAGCCAGGTCGGTTGTCAGCGTGATGCGGGCGATTGCGGCGTCCGTGTCGGCACGAGTGATTCCGTCCAGGTCAGCGATGTACTGCGGCGCGAGGGCCTCGTAGCGTGCACGCGCTGCCTCAAGCGCCTCATCGGTGATGTCGTAGGCGATCACGTCAAGACCGTGAATGGCGGTCTGGAAGGCGATCTGGGAGCCGAGGACACCGGTTCCGAGGACCGTGATCTGAGTGAGGGAGGTCATGATGCATCTTCTTTCGTGTTCGAGCGGGTCTGCTCTATGGGGCCGGCGGGTGACCGGTGGTGTGCGCGCTCGGCGGCGTAGCCAAGCTGGATGATGCGGAGCTGATCGTGCAGGGTCTGACGAAGCAGGTCCACATCACCGTTGTGACGGATAACGTCGGCGAGATCGGCCTGGGATCCAACAAAAAACAGCCGAGCCATGCTGAGCGCACGCGGGTCTGCGACCGGGTGCGGGGTGCGATCCGGATCGGAATCAGGTGCACCGTTGCCCTGGACTCTGCCTCCAGCAGGCGCGTCGACGATCAGAGCAGCGATGAGGCGGGTGTACCGGTCAACGAGTGCGTGGGCACGCTCTCGCTGACTGGCTTCGCGGGCCGCATCACTGCCGTAAAGAATCTCCCGCTGGTAGACGAGGGCATTGGCTCCGTGCGTTGTTGCCCACAGCACCAGGCCGTCAACAACTCGATCTGCCCCGCTCCGCCCGTTCCGGGAGGTGCCAGCGGAACGCTCACCGCCGCCCTGGGCGGCCAGTTGCTCCGTCAAGACATCAAGGGCCCGCGAAAAGTGCTCGTTGTAGACCAGGAGGTGCAGCTCCGACTTGGTTGAGGCGTAGCGGAACAGCGTGCCATGCGCCAAGCCGACCTGGGCCGCGATGCGCTGAGTACTGGCCGCCTCGTATCCCTCCGTTGCGAAGGCCTCGGTGGCTGCGGCGATGATGGCCGCTCGACGGGTCGCCGTGTTGTGCTGCCTGACCCCGTCCCGCGGGGCCCGCCGTGCGCCGGTCATGTGCTCTCCGAACTCTCTTTTATGAGTTTACTCAT
>JBQELM010000069.1:0-8371 GCA_052103915.1 Mycetocola sp.
ATGTCGAAAGGACACCCCCATGCGCGCCATCAAGCTCACCGGACCGGGATCGATCGAGATCCAGGACGTCCCCGTTCCGGACATCGCCCCGGACGAGGTTCTCATCAAGGTTGCCGCAGCAGGACTCTGCCACTCCGACCTGCACATCCTTGAGATGGACGAGACCTGGCCGTTTTTCGGCAACACCATTGGACACGAAGCCGCCGGTCACGTGGCAGCCCTCGGCTCGGACGTCACAGGGCTGAACGAGGGCGACGCCGTCCTGGTCAGTGTTGTCTGGTTCTGCGGACACTGCCGCAACTGCATCGAGGGCAGGACAAACGTCTGCCAGGTCAACGGCTCGCGCACCCTGTTCCCCCAGACGCCCGGCATCGGCCCGGACGGCGGCATGGCCGAGTACATGAAGGTCAAGGCCATCCACGTGGACAGGATCGGTGACCTTGATCCCATCTCTGCCGCTCCGCTGGCCGACGCGGCCACCACCCCCATGCGCGCCATCAACAGCGCCAGGCACCTCCTCACCCCCAACTCAACCGTTGTGCTGATCGCGGTTGGCGGGCTGGGCCACCTGGGACTACAGATCCTGAAGGCCACGACGGGCGCACGAATCATCGCCCTCGACACCGACGACAGCAAGCTCGAGATTGCGCGTAAGCACGGTGCGGACATTGTGCTGCGCAGCGACGGCGCGGCAGCCGAGGCGATCCTTGAGGCGACCAACGGTGCAGGAGCCGACGTCGTGTTCGACTTTGTTGGTGTCCAGCCGACGGTCACGCTCGCGCGATCGGTTGTGGCCGCGGGCGGTGCCATTCGTCTTGTCGGACTTGGCGGCGGTTCGTTTGAGTTTGCGGCCGACACCTCGGCTGAGGTCCTGCCGTGGGGTGTTGACGTGCAGCGCTCCTACGGCGGAACACACCAGGACCAGCTCGAGGTCATCGCGCTCGCCCAGCAGGGCAAGCTGAGCGTTGAGACAGTCCGTTACGACCTGAACGACTTCCACACCGCGTTCGACGACCTGCACCACGGACGCGTTCCCGGCCGTGCCGTGCTTGTTCCCTAGTCGAACGACGGAACGCCGGGACGGTGTCCCGGCGTTCCGCACGGTCGGTGTTGCGCTGCGCTGATTCAGCCACTCGGCAGACCTGCGAACCGGCTGACCGTGATCAGTTGTAACCCAGAACGATGATTGCCGCCGTCGCGGGGCTCTGCTCCCAGACGCTGGCCTCACCGGACTCAACTCCGGCACCGACGTCGCCCGCGGAACCCCGGCCCACGGAACCCCGAACCGCGCCGCTGTGATCAGCACCCTCCACGGTCATGGTCGTCAGGCCAGCGCCGGTTGCGAATCAGCGGACCGGGCATCTCGCGCCGCCCGCTCTCCCTGAGCACTCTGAGCGCCCTGAGCGCCCTGAGCACTCTGAGCGTTCTGAGCGTTCTGAGCGTTCTGAGCGTTCTGCGCACTCTGGTAGGCGTCGATCAACCGTGCCGTGTCCTCCAACTGGTCGTTCCACACGGCCCGAACAATGTCGATCCGGTCGTCCGCGTCCTGCAGGCCACCCAGGTACTCAGCCACGGGGGTCCAACCGGCATCGGCAGCCTCGTGCAACGCCATGAGGCGCAGTGCGATCTTTGCCTGCACGCCGTAGATGGGGATCTGCGGTCCGCGCGGAGCTGTCAGCCCAATGAAGTACAGCTTCTCCAGCCCCTTCGGAACAAGTCCACCCGCGTAGCGCAGCGGCACACCGGCCGAGCGCTCAAGCAGCGACTCATCAAGGAACGGCAGGGCCGCGTTGAAGCCCGTCGCCCACAGGATGGTGTCGTATTCGCGGGCGGTTCCGTCGGTGAAGTGAACGGTGTTGCCGTCAAAGCGGCTGATGCCGGGGACAACGTGGACCCGTCCGTGCTGCAGCCAGTACAGCAGCAGGTCGTTGACGACCGTGCGGCCCTCGGCAAGGGTGCGGTACGCGGGCTCCGGCAGTCCGTCGTAGTTGTTCCACTCGCCGATGCTGACGCGGGCGAGGAGCCGGGAGATCAGGTCCTGCTCATCCGGGGCAAACTGGCTCATCCAGCTCACCTCCTGGCGCGGAACACCAAAGTAGGACTTGGGCTGGAAGTAGACACCCTCTCGAATGACGATGTCTACCTCAAGCCGATGCTGTGCGGCGTCAACGGCCAGGTCACAGCCGGAGTTGCCCGCACCAACAACCAGCACCCGGTTTCCGGTGATGTCCCCGGTGTTGTGATACGACCCGGAGTGCACCTGGGTCCCGGTGAACTCACCCGGCACAACCGGGGTCTTCTGGCTCCACAGGTGACCGTTGGCGACCAGGACGCCGTCGTAGCTGATGGTCTCACCGGTGTCGAGCGTCACGGTCCACCCGGCTGAGCCCGTTGGGCCGTCGGTGGGGATGGGCTCGACGGAGCTCACCGCGGTGTTGAAGGTGATGGCGTCGTAGAGCCCGTGGTGGGTGGCGTAGGACTCCAGGTACTCGGTGATCTGCGTGCGCCGCGGGAAGTGCGGGTAGTGCGCCGGCATGGGGAAGCCCTCAAAGTGCGTCATGTCGCGCGATGTGATGAGGTGAAGGGCGTCGTAGTCGGTGTGCCAGTGCCCACCCACCCGATCGGTTTTTTCGTAGCAGTCCACGGTGTGCCCGGCGGCACGGAGCTCCTGGAGGGCGGAGATGCCGGCCGCGCCGGCACCGATTACGCAGTAGCGGGTCATGTGAGTCCTTTTCTCGCGGTGCTGGTCGGGGGTTCTCCCCCGCATGGTTGTGACGCTACGCCCGGCCAAACAACAGTGAAAGCCTGGAATTTGGAGGCGTGCTCAAGGTTTTACCTATGGTTATGGTCAGCCTGCGGCGAGGAGCGCAGCGACCTGTTTCAGCTGCTGCCCCTGACCACCGCTCGGGCGCGGCGAGGCGAGCGGTGACGGCCCGATCCCCGCGTCGCTGAGCGCGAGCAGGTGCAGGGCGTGCTCCATCGCCAGCCGGTTGCAATCCAGGACGGGGACGTCCGGATGACCCCGAACGGCGGTGTACCCGTGGGCCGTGAAGATCGGTGCCAGGTACCCGCAGCCAACAACAACCGAGTCGGCCCCATCAGCCACGGCCTCGCGCGCCGCCAGGTCAAAGCGGTCGATGAGTGGGCCGGGATCCTGAATCGCCTGGCACACCTCCGCCAGCGTTGACTCGGGAGCATAGGAACGGACAGCGCGCTGCGGCTGCCATCCGGCCGCCCCGTACCCGCGCACCTCGGCCTCAAACGGGGAGCACAGCGTCGGGGCAACGGTCACCACAACCGCCGACGACGCCAGCGACGGAATGGCCGCACAGCTCCCCTCGGCCAGGCCGGTGACCGGAACCCCAACGGCGCTCCTGGCGGCACGGACAGGTGACCCCCAGCAGCCGAACACCAGCACGTCGCCCTGCTGCTGCGCGGTCATCGCCGAGGCCACCAGGACCGCATCACTCATCGCCCTGGTGGCCGGGGTGCGAATGCCCCCGGCCGCCACAGCCGTGTGCTGAACCCTGGTGCCGATACGACCGCCAGCGAGCGTGGCGACACTGTCCGCCAGAAACTCCCAGAGCTCGGCGGCGGCCGGGTCGCCCGGGGTGGCCTCCAGCCAGGTGAGCGTCCGGGACGGGGCTTCCCCCGCCATCAGACCGCTCCCCTCGCCAGGCGCTTCTCCACCGCCACGGACAGCCAGGTGGCCGGGAGCGCGATAGCCGCATAAATGAGGCCGGTGATGGCGTACACGGTCAGGTACTCAAAGGTGATGGTGCTGACCTGGTACGCCTGGCTCATCAGCTCGTTGACCGAGATCGAGTACGCCAGTGACGTGGCCTGGAACGACATGATCGCCAGACCCATCAGCGGCGGAATCGCCGAGCGCAGCCCCTGCGGCAGGATGATCCGCGTGAACGAGGCACCGCGGCCGAGGCCAAGAGCGGCCGCTGCCTCACGCTGCCCGACCGGAACCGACTGGATTCCGGCACGAATCATCTCCGACGAGTAGGCCGCAGCGGTGAACGTCAGACCCACAACGGCGGCGGCGAAGTTCTCAAACAGCACCCCAATCGCCGGAAGCCCGAAGTACACGATGTACAGCACAACAAGCGCGGGGATGCCCCGACCGATCTCCACCACGATGAGTGCAGGCCAGCGCAGCCACGGGTTGCGGTTGGTCACGCCAAGGGCAAAAACGAGTCCAAGCAGGTAGCCAAACACGACGGACAGGACGGTCAGCTGGAAGCTGACAAGCAGACCCTGCCCCAGGCGGGGAAGATACTCAAACATGTCCATCAGGCGGCCCTCCGCATCCGGGCGTCAAGGCGTCTGGTCAGCACAGCGACCGGGACGCTGACAATGAGGTACACAGCAGCCGCCACAAAAAACGGCACAATGCCGGCGGTTGTGGGGTTCTGCCTGGCGAACATCGTTGCCGCGAACACCATCTCCGTGACACCAATGGTTGATGCGATCGAGGAGTCCTTCAGCAGCGACAGCAGATAGGTGGCAATCGACGGCAGGGCGGTTCGCAGTGCCTGCGGGGCCAGAATCCGGGTGAATGTTGTTGTTCCGCTCAGGCCAAGCGCACTCGCCGCCTCCGCCTGTCCGCTGGGGAGAACGCTGAATGCACCGCGGTAGATCTCGGCCAGATAGGCGCTGGAGATGACACCGAGGCCCAGGATCGCGGCCGTCATCGAGTCGAGCCTGATGCCGCCAAAGCTGACACCAAAGTAGAGCAGGAACAGCCAGACGATGGGCGGGACGCCGCGGATCAGGTCAACGATCAGCCTGACCACAATCCGGAGCGCCGACCAGCGCGAGCGGAGCCCAAGCATGATCGGGATTCCACCGATCAGGCCGATGATGAACGCACCGGCCGTCACAATGAGCGTGATGGGCAACCCCATCAACACGGCGAGGAATGCGTCACCCATGTCAGCGCTCCAGGACGGCGTTGAGGAACCGGCGGGTCCGCTCCTGGGCGGGATTGGCCATGATGGCTGCGGGGTCGCCCTCCTCGATGATGTGCCCGTCGGCCATCACGACCAGGTGGTCGGAGACGTCACGGGCGAACTGCATCTCGTGGGTGACAACGATCATGGTCATACCGATGTCGGCAAGCTCCCGCATGACGGTCAGCACTTCAACACCCACCTCGGGGTCAAGCGCACTGGTCGGCTCGTCAAACAGCATGACCCGGGGGTTCAGGGCGAGTGCCCGCACGATGGCGATGCGCTGCTGCTGACCGCCGGAGCAGCGGGCGGGGTGCTGGTTGGCCTTGTCTTTCAGGCCAACGCGCTCCAGCAGGGTGAGAGCCCTGGCCTCAGCCTCCTCCCTGCTGCGGCCGAGGATCTTTTCCTGGGGGAAGGCGACGTTGCGCAGCACGGAGAAGTGCGGGAACAGGTTAAACGACTGGAACACCATGCCAACCTCACGCCGAAGCGCAAGAAGCTGCTTGTCGCTGACGGCCGTCCCGGCGGTGATGCTCTGGGCACCAACGGTGACGGTCCCGGCATCGGGGGTTTCCAGCAGGTTGACGCAGCGAAGCAGGGTCGATTTTCCTGACCCGGACGGGCCAATCAGTGCGGTGACGCTTCCGGGCTTCACCGACATGGAGATGTCGTCGAGGACCAGGTTGTCGCCAAAACTCTTGGACAGGTTCTTGATGTCAACGCCGGCGATGGCCAGTTCGTTGGCCTGGGTGATGAGGGGGGCGCCCATGATGGCTCCTCACGGTGGGGTGGGCGTCGGCCGCGTGGCCGACGCCCACGGGGGGCATCGGATTGAGGTTGCGGCCACGTCGGCCGGGACCAGCAGGTCTTCCGGCAGGTCGTAGTCGGCGAGGAGCTGCACGAGGGTGCCGTCCTCGCGGTAACCGTCGATCAGCTCGCTGATGGCGTCGGACAGCTCGGCGTTGTCCTTTGACACGGGGAAGGCGATGATCGGCTTCTCCGTTGTGATGGCGATGCGGTCATCCGGCTGGGCCTGCTCAACAACAAAGTCGGTGTCGGCAAACGCCGCAACCGCGACGGCGTAACCGTCAAGAACGGCCTGCACCCGACCGTTGGTCAGGTCCTGCTTCATTTCGATGGTGCCGGGGTAGGTCTTCATCTTGTCGCCAAGGACCGCTCCCATGTCGGCCTCCCAGGAGAAGCCTGCGCCGCTGGCGACGTCACCGATGCTCTCCAGCTCGGTGACGGTGCTGGCGCCGTCAGCGCTGACGATGCCCATGGTGTCGTAGAAGGTGGGGGTGGTGAAGCCCACCTGCTTGGCGCGGTCCTCTGTGACGTACCAGCCGCCGGTGATCAGGTCGGTCTTCTTCTGCTCGCTGATCATGGGAACACCGTTGGCGTAGGTGATCGGTACAAAGGTGGTGCTGAGGCATTCGGCCTCGGCGACCTTCTTGATGACCTCAATGTCCAGGCCGGTGGCGTCGTTGCCCTCGGTCTTGGAGTACGGGAGGTTCTCGGGAACACCCACCGTGAGCGTTCCCTCTGTGAATGTGGTCAGGCCCTCGTGGGCCGGAGTACAGCCGTCCGCGACGGCGCCGCCCGAGCTGTCCTGCGAGGAGCAGGCCACCAGGCCAGCGGCCAGGAGTCCGGCGACCGCCGTGACGGAGAGTGCTGTGCGTGTGGTTCGTGTGATGGACATGGGTCTCCTTCTGTTCGCCGACGGTGCGGCTGATGGGGGTGGGGTTGGTGCTGGGTGGAGCCTGTTCTCTGTGGTGACGGGTGTGGTTCGGTAGCGGATGGTCGGGGTCGGTGTGAGGTGTGTGGGCGGCTGAACCCGCTGATGCGCAGCGTCAGCCCGCGGTGAGCCCCCCATCGATCGTGTACACGGAGCCGGTGATGAACGCGGCGCCGGGTGAGAGGAGGAAGTCAACAAGCGGTGAGATCTCTTCGGCCCTTGCCCGTCGGCCGAGCGGAGCGGCACTTGAACTGCCACCCTCCGGCTCGTCGGCGTTCATGGCCGTGCTGACACCACCGGGGCAGATCACGTTGACCCTGACCCGCGGCGCGTACTCGATCGCAGCCACCCGGGTGAGCGCGACCACGGCCGCTTTGGAGGCGGAGTAGGCCGCGTACCCCTCACTGCCGACCAGTGCGGCGGTTGAGGCGATGTTGACGATGGCCCCTCCCCCGGCGGCGGTCATCACGGGCGCGAAGGTCTTCGTGCCGAGGAAGGCCCCGTGGACGTTGACCCGCTCGTGGAGCTGCCAGTCGTCCAGCGTGGTGTCGGCGATCCGAGCGTGGCGCAGGATTCCGGCGTTGTTGACCAGCCCCCTCACCCTGATGCGTTCGGTCGCCACCTCGGCGGCGAGCTCTGTCCAGGACTGCTCGCTTGTGACGTCCAGGTGCCGGTAGACGGCGTCTGCACCACTGGCTCGCAGGACGGCTGCCGTGCTTTCGCCGTCCTCGTCGCGAACGTCGGCGAGGATGACGCGGGTTCCCGGGCGGGCCAGGCGGGACGCGTGGGCTGCCCCCTGGCCGCGTGCAGCTCCGGTGATGATGACAACGTTTTTGCTGTTCATGGGACTGCCCTCCTCTGGCGGTGACGTGCTGCTCGGGTTCGGTGGGTGGTGGTCTTCCTGGTGACGGGTCAGCGCATGACGTCGCCGCCGGAGAGGGTGATGGTCTCTCCGGTCATAAATCCTGCTGTTGCTTCGTCGGCGAGAACCCTGATCCAGGTGGCGATCTCTGCGGGCTGCGCCACCCGGCCGATGGGGATGGAGGCCGCGGCGGCGTCCATCCGGCCGGTGGCCGCGTTGCCGGGGGTGGCCACCCAGCCGGGTGCTATTCCATTCACCCGGATGCCTGACGGGGCAAGTTCAAGCGCAAGCGACTTGGTGAGCATGACCACGGCGGCCTTTGACGCCCCGTACAGAAGCTGGCCAGGCGACACGGTGAACGCGTCAACACTGGCCAGGTTGATGATGGAGCTTCCGGCACGCATTCGGGGGCGAGCGGCGGCGGCCACGTTGAGGATGCCCAGAACGTTGATGTCGAAGATGCGGCGGAACCGCTCCTCGTCAAAGTCGTCGAGCGTGGTGGGCGGGTAGACACCGGCGATGTTGGCAACGGCCGTGATGTCACCGGTCGGCAGCGCCTCATCAAGTGCTGCACTGAGTGCGTCCCGGTTTCGCACGTCGGCGACAACGGGGATGAGGGTGCCGGATCCGGACTGGACGGTGGTCGGGGTGATGTCGATTCCGATGACGGTCCAGCCCAGGTCGCAGAACAGTTCCGCCGTGGCCAACCCCATTCCGGACGAGGATCCGGTGACGATGATGGTGCGGGCGGTGTCTGTCATGTGCGTCTCCCTTGTGTGCGTTGGGTCAACTTCACCAGCACACCAAGAACAG
>JBQELM010000070.1:0-4431 GCA_052103915.1 Mycetocola sp.
CTGAAACGGGAACCGGACTCCCCCAGCCGTGCCGAAATCTACGTGGTGGGTGTGGCACCGGAGCTGTCAGGACACGGGATCGCCCGCGCACTTTTTGCCGCGGCATTCGACCGGCTGCGGAACGAGGGCGTCACCGAGGTTGATCTCTACGTTGACGGCGACAATACAAGGGCGGTTGAGCTGTACAAGCGCCTGGGCTTCAGCATTGTCGCGACCGAAACGCAGTACTCCCTGGTCCGATCGTCCGTCCCGGCGCAGGAACTCGTCACTCGCCCGTCACCACACGGTAACCCTCCGGCTCGCACCTAGCCGGTCGGGGTGGGATGATGTGGGCATGGCAGCGGACATCATCAGACTTGACAGTGGTCTCGGCGGAGACGACGACGATTTTGACCCCGTTTCTGAGGAGAACGCCCCCGAGCTCCCCGACGGTCGGTACCAGGACCGCGAGCTGAGCTGGCTTGCATTCAACAGGCGGGTTCTTGAACTGGCGGAGGACCCGGCGGTTCCCCTGCTTGAGCGAACCAACTTCCTCGCGATCTTCGCCAGCAACCTTGATGAGTTCTTCATGGTCCGCGTTGCCGGACTCAAGCGCCGCATCGCCACGGGTATCGCTGTCCCGACCAACATCGGCCGTAGCCCGTCGGGTGTGCTCCGTGACATCTCTGCCGCGGCACACGAGCTTCAGCTGCGGCACGCACGGGCGTGGAATGACTCGGTCCGTCCCGCTCTGGCTGAGTCCGGCATCACCATTGTTGACTGGGAATCGCTGAACGAGAGCGACCAGGAGCACCTGGGCGACTACTTCAGCGACAACATCTTCCCCGTCCTGATGCCGCTCGCCGTCGACCCGGCGCACCCCTTCCCCTACATTTCAGGCTTGTCGTTGAACCTGGCCGTTCGGGTTCGCAACTCACGCACCGGCAGGCAGGACTTCGCCCGCTTGAAGGTGCCGCAGATGCTGCCGCGCTTCATTGCCGTTGACTCGGCCACCGCGCCGGACAACGTCCGTTACATCACGCTTGAAGACCTCATTGCCACCCACCTTGACGATCTGTTCCCCGGCATGGAGGTGCTTGAGCACCACGTCTTCCGTGTCACCCGGAACGAAGACGTTGAGGTGGAAGAGGACGAGAGCGAGAACCTGATCCAGGCGCTGGAGAAGGAGCTGCTCCGCCGCCGCTTTGGCCCGCCGATCCGGCTGGAGATCACGGAAGACATGGACGATGTCACGCTCAGCCTCCTGGTGCGTGAACTCGACATCACCGAGCACGAGGTGTACCGACTCCCGTCCCCGCTTGATCTTGGTGGACTCTTCTCGCTTGGCGGCATCGACCGTCCCGAACTCAAGTACCCCAAGCACGTCCCCACAACCGCCCTTCAATTCCAGCCGTCTGAGGCCAACACAAAGATCAACCTGTTTTCGGCCATCGCCGATGGCGACGTTCTTGTACACCACCCGTACGAGTCGTTTAACACCAGTGTTCAGGCGTTCCTTGAGCAGGCAGCGGCCGACCCCCAGGTGCTGGCCATCAAGCAGACGCTGTACCGCACCTCGGGTGACTCGCCGATCGTCGAGGCACTCATTGATGCTGCCGAGGCGGGCAAGCAGGTGCTCGCCCTTGTTGAGATCAAGGCTCGTTTTGATGAGGAAGCGAACATCTCCTGGGCGCGCAAGCTCGAAAAGGCCGGCGTCCACGTGGTGTACGGGCTGGTTGGGCTCAAGACCCACTGCAAACTTGCGCTGGTGATCAGAGAAGAGCAGGGAACGCTGCAGAGTTACAGCCACATCGGCACCGGAAACTACAACCCCAAGACCAGCCGCATTTACGAGGACTTTGGCCTGTTCACCGCCGACCCGCAGGTCGGCCGTGACCTGACGAGGCTTTTTAACGAGCTGTCGGGCTACGCCATCGAGAAGAAGTTCAAGCGCCTGCTTGTTGCTCCCCGCCAGCTGCGCAAGGGACTGATCAAGCTGATCGATACCGAGCGGCTCAATGCCGAGGCAGGCAAGCCCAGCGGGATCCGGATCAAGCTGAACTCCATCGTTGATGAGGCCGTCATTGATGCGCTGTACCGGGCGTCCAACGCCGGTGTCCCCATCGACATCTGGGTGAGGGGAATCTGCGGGCTCAAGGCCGGTGTGCCCGGTCTCAGCGAGAACATCAGGGTGCGCTCGATCCTCGGTCGCTACCTGGAGCACTCGCGCCTGTTCTGCTTCGAGTCAGACGGTGACCCGCAGGTGTACATCGGCAGTGCAGACATGATGCACCGCAACCTTGATCGCCGTGTTGAGGCGCTTGTTCGCCTGGCCGACCCCGCACACGTTGCAGAGATCCGCGAACTGTTTGACCTGGCCATGGACGCCAACACCTCGTCCTGGCATCTCACCGCCGACGGGCACTGGGACCGGTTCAGTGTGAACGACGAGGGCGAGCCGCTGAACGATCTCCAGGACGTCCTGATGACCAGGATCACCCGGCGACGCCGACCGCGGAGCCGCCGATGAGCGCGGAACGGGCGATCTTCGCCGCGGGCGCGCTCTGCTGGCGCACCACGAGTAAGGGTGCCATCAAGATCCTCCTTGTGCATCGTCCCAGCCACAACGACATCTCCCTGCCAAAGGGAAAGGTTGATCCGGGCGAGACGCTGCCGCAGACCGCGGTCAGAGAGATCAAAGAAGAGACCGGCCTCTCGGTTGTGCTGGGGGCACCGCTCGGCATCAATCGCTACACGATCAGCGGCGACAGGACAAAGATCGTGCACTATTGGGCGGCCGAGGTCACCCGCGCGGCCATCCGGCACTCCGATTTTGTCCCCAACGACGAGATCTCGGGTTTGCAGTGGGTTGGGCTTCGCAAGGCCAAAAAACTGCTCAGTTACGGCCACGATGTTGACATCGTTGAGGCGTTTGAGGCCCTCATTGCTGACGGCATCACGCGCACCTTCTCCGTCACCGTCCTGCGCCATGCCAAAGCCACCCCACCCAGTTCGTGGGACGGACCGGACAGCACCCGCCCGCTCACAAAGCGTGGGAAAGAACAGGCTGAGCTGCTTGTGCCGACGATCCAGGCATTTGGGGTGTCCCGTGTGAGCGCCTCCGACGCTGTGCGCTGCCAAGAAACCGTTGCACCGCTGGCTCTGGCAACCGGCGTGCCGGTGAAGGCAGTGAATGGCATCAGCCAGGATGCCTATGAGGAGGGTGTGGGCGACATTCCCGCGCTCGTGACAAAACGAATCCGCAGTCGCCGTAATGCCGTGGTGTGCAGTCACGGTCCGGTCATTCCGGAGATTCTGCGCCAGATCGCGCTCGCCACCGGTAGCCCCCACGGCTCGTACCTCTCCGGTGCAGCAGCCCTGGACACCTCCGCCTTCTCCGTCGTGCACATCAGTGCCGACCACCCCGGCTCGGGGATCATTGCCGTCGAAACCTATCCGGCGCGGGTCTAACACCGCCCAACACGCGCATCAACCGGTGCTCCCCACAGTTTTCCTGAGTGGGGACGCACCGGTTTTTGCCGTATGTCGGCACCGATTGACACCAAAAAACGCTTGTTTGCGCCGATTATGTTGCTTCCTGCCCTGGTCAGCGTCCGACTGATTCCACTCGTTCACCTTCCGTTCACCACCGTGATGGATGCTCGTCACAACTCGCGCATAGCGTCGGACCCGAGCCGGCACCACGGCTACGACCCTCATGACGAATGGACAGAAGTTGACCACCATCAAGCTCGGCCGCGCAGCGGCCGTCGCAGCAATCGCCGCACTCGCCCTGACCTCCTGCGCAGCCAACGAGGGTGGAACCGGCACCGGCACCACTGACGCAGCAACGGACTCCAGCGTCAGCGGCACGCTCGTCGGCATCGGCGCGTCCAGCCAGGGCAGCGCCCAGGAGTCCTGGATCGCCGGATTCCAGACCGCCAACACCGCTGCAACCATCAACTACGACCCGCAGGGCTCCGGCGCTGGCCGTGAAAGCTTCATCAGCGGTGCGGCAGCCTTCGCCGGTTCGGACTCGGCCCTGAGCGACGAGGAGCTTGCGGGCACCTTCGGTAGCTGCGCCCCCGACACCAAGGCCATCGACCTTCCGGTGTACATCTCCCCCATCGCCGTCATCTTCAACATTGACGGTGTTGACGAGCTGAACCTCGACTCCGAGACCCTCGCCAACATCTTCAACGGCACCATCACCAGCTGGGACGACGAGGCCATCGCCGCGCTCAACCCCGACGCAACACTGCCGTCCACCGCGATCACCGCCGTGCACCGTTCGGACGACTCGGGCACAACCAAGAACTTCGCCGACTACCTCAACACGACCGCTCCCGACGCCTGGGGCGAGGAGCCGAGCGACACCTTCCCGTTCTCCGGTGGCGAGGGCGCACAGGGCACCTCCGGTGTTGTTGACGCGGTAACCAACGGAACCGGAAC
>JBQELM010000070.1:4441-8304 GCA_052103915.1 Mycetocola sp.
GAGGGCTCGCCGCTGGGTGAGGGTCGCGAGTCCAACGACATCGCGATCAAGCTTGACAGCAACACCACCGACCCGACCCACTACCCGCTGGTGCTTGTCAGCTACGCCATCGCCTGCCAGGAGTACGCGGACGCCGACCAGGGTGCACTCGCGAAGGCCTACCTCGGCTACATCGCCAGCACCGAGGGCCAGACCGTTTCGGCTGACGCCGCCGGTTCAGCGCCGCTGTCCGCCGACCTGGCAGCCAAGGTTGCTGCCGCCATCGACACCATCTCCTAACCAGCAGTGACGTTGTGCCGCCCAGGTCCTGGGCGGCACAACCTCTGCCCCCACCACTCACACAACGACGGGACACCACGCAGACATGACCGCGACTGAGCAGAAGGCGAAACCCGTCGTCCGCATCGGGGATCGGATCTTCTCCCGCAGCACCCTGCTTGCCGGGGTCCTGATCCTGATCACCCTCGCCGCTGTTGCGATCTTCCTGATTGCGCAGTCGCTGCCAGCCTTTGTTGCCGACCCGGCCGACATCAAGGGCTCACCATCCAGCTTCTGGGCCTACGTCGGCCCGCTCGTGTTCGGAACGGTCTGGTCCTCGGCACTGGCCCTGCTGATCGCCGTCCCGCTCTCCGTCGGTGTTGCCCTCTTCATCACCCACTACGCTCCTCGCCGACTGGCTCAGGCGCTCGGGTACGTCATCGACCTGCTCGCCGCTGTGCCGTCGGTTGTGTTCGGCCTGTGGGGCATCAACGTCCTCGCTCCGGCCGTTCAGCCCGTCTACAGCTGGATGGTCGAGAACCTGGGCTGGTTCCCGCTCTTCGCCGGCCCCGTCTCCGGCACGGGACGCACCATCCTGACCGTCGCCATCGTGCTTGCCGTCATGATCCTGCCGATCATCACCGCCCTGTCGCGCGAGATCTTCCTGCAGACGCCCAAGCTGCACGAGGAAGCAGCCCTCGCCCTCGGCGCCACGCGATGGGAAATGATCAAGACGGCCGTTCTGCCGTTCGGAAAGCCGGGTGTGATCTCGGCCTCCATGCTTGGCCTCGGCCGGGCACTGGGCGAGACGATGGCCGTCGCCATGGTGCTCTCCCCCGCCGTTGTGGTCGACTTTGTGCTGCTGACCAGCCGCAACCCCACAACCATCCCGGCCAACATCGCCCTCAACTTCCCCGAGGCGCACGGCATCGGGGTCAACGTTCTCATCGCGACCGGTCTGATCCTCTTCGTGATCACCTTCATCGTGAACTTCATCGCCCGCGCGATCATCAACAGCCGTAAAGAATTCTCTGGAGCGAACTGATCATGACCCAGACCATGAACTCCTCCACCGGAACGGGCGTAGGCATGCAGAGCGCCCTGACCGCGGGCAAGCTGCCCCGCTGGGTCACGCCAACAACACTCGTCGGCTCGGTTGCCGTTGTCTGGGCCGCATTTGCGATCATCGGCTCGGCAACGCTCGCCGGGGTACTTGTCGTGTCGGCCATCGTGTTCGCCGTGGTGCTGTACCTGCTCTCGCTCGCCGTTGAGGGCCGCCGCAAAGCCGTTGACCGCATCGCGACCATCCTGGTCGGTATCGCGTTTCTGCTCGCACTCATCCCGCTGATCTCGGTGTTCTACACCGCTGTCACCCTCGGCGCCGGGCGCTTCGACGTGGAGTTCTTCACCTACTCCATGCGCAACGTTGTGGGCGCCGGCGGTGGTGCCGTTCACGCCATCACCGGAACCGTCCTCATCACCCTGGCCACCGCGATCATCTCCATCCCGATCGGCATGCTCACCGCCATCTACCTGGTCGAGTACGGCACGGGAAAGCTGAAAGCGGCCATCACCTTCCTGGTTGACGTGATGACGGGTATCCCCTCCATCGTTGCCGGACTGTTCGCCTACGCCCTGCTTGCACTGATCTTCGGCCCAGGCATCCGGATGGGAATCGGTGGAGCAATCGCGCTGAGCGTGCTGATGATCCCCGTTGTCGTCCGCTCGACGGAAGAAATGCTCAAGCTTGTGCCCAACGAGCTGCGTGAGGCCTCCTACGCGCTCGGTGTGCCCAAGTACCTGACCATCCTCAAGGTGGTGCTGCCCACCTCCATCGCCGGAATCGTCACCGGTGCGATCATCGCCATCGCCCGTGTGATCGGTGAAACAGCCCCGCTGCTGATCATCGCCGGTTTCACCACAAGCATGAACTACGACCTGTTCAACGACCGGATGATGACCCTGCCGGTGTTCGCCTACACGCAGTACGCCCAGCAGGGCGCCGACGCGCAGGCCTACATTGACCGTGCCTGGTCCGCGGCTCTTGCCCTCATCCTGATCGTCATGGTGCTGAACCTTCTTGGCCGCCTCATCGCCAAGCTGTTCTCGCCGAAGCTCGCCCGATAGACCCCGAAAGAAGGACCACCCGTGTCGAAGAGAATCGAAGTTTCGGACCTGAACGTCTACTACGGCAACTTCCTGGCCGTTGAGGACGTCTCCCTCACCATCGAGCCGCGCAGCGTGACCGCGTTCATCGGCCCGTCCGGCTGCGGAAAGTCAACCTTCCTGCGCACGCTGAACCGCATGCACGAGGTCATCCCCGGTGCACGCGTGGAGGGTGAGGTCCGCATCGACGGCGACAACCTGTACGGCCCCGGTGTTGACCCTGTCCTGGTTCGCCGCCAGGTCGGCATGGTGTTCCAGCGGCCCAACCCGTTCCCGACGATGTCCATCAAGGAGAACGTGCTGGCGGGTGTGAAGCTCAACAACCGCTCCATCTCCAAGTCGGACGCCGACGATCTGGTCGAGCGCTCGCTGCGCGGCGCAAACCTGTGGAACGAGGTCAAGGACCGGCTCGACAAGCCGGGATCCGGCCTCTCCGGTGGTCAGCAGCAGCGCCTGTGCATTGCGCGCGCGACGGCGGTGTCACCGGACATCCTGCTCATGGACGAGCCCTGCTCGGCCCTCGACCCGATCTCAACACTCGCCATTGAGGACCTCATCGAGGACCTCAAGAAGGAGTACACGATCGTGATCGTGACCCACAACATGCAGCAGGCCTCCCGCGTCAGCGACAAGACGGCCTTCTTCAACATCGCCGGAACGGGCAAGCCGGGCAAGCTCATTGAGTACGACCAGACGGCGACCATCTTCACGCAGCCGTCCGTGCAGGCGACGGAGGACTACGTCTCCGGCCGCTTCGGATAGGCATCAGCGGGGTTACTGGGCGGGCGGGGCCCCACACCACGTGGCCCCCCCGCCCTGTGTTGTGGGCTGTGGCGCGCACTGTGCGCGCGGGAGGGCACGCGTTCAGGCGGGTGCGACCAGTCAGCCGCGCGTGACCAGCCAGCCGGGCGTTGACGCACATAAAAAGGGCCAGGCCGCAGAAACGCCTCTCGGCGGAAGGCCGCTCGCAGCGGCGAATTTTGGAGCCCGGGGTTACTGCGGCCCGGCATAGATATTCTAACGAGGACAGCCGCAAACGCATTCCCGGCGTGTTGGCTGTGGGCTAGTTCCCCGCCTGTGTGGCGTAGTGATCGGCGGCGGCCACAACGTTGGCGTTGTAGTCACTCGCATCGTTGTAGGCGGCCACCGCGGTAATCCAGTTGGACACCTGCGACAGGTCTCCCCCCGCCTCACACAGGTAGTGCGCTGCGCTCAGGGACGCATCGTCAATGTTCTGCGGATCGGCGACGCCGTCACCGCTTCCGTCTTCACCGAAGTCCTCCCAGCTCTGCGGGATGAACTGCATCGGTCCGACGGCCCTGTCCCACTCGGTGTCCCCGTCCAGGCGCCCGCCGTCGGTATCACGGATGGTTCTGGTCTGGCTTCCGTCCAGAGCAACACCGATGATCGATGGCCGGGTGACACCGTCGGTACCGATT
>JBQELM010000071.1:0-1360 GCA_052103915.1 Mycetocola sp.
CAGTTGGCAGAGCATCGGACTTTTAATCCGCGGGTCGTGGGTTCGAGCCCCACCGGGCCCACCCGGCGGCCGTCGTTTCTTTTCTCATTCGGAAGAAGCGGCGGCCGATTTTGTTTTCCCTGACGAAGAGTCGTATCCGCTCGGCCAGAATGATCACACACCGACACCGCCTGTGGCCGGCTTGACGATCTACGCAGCCAGCGGCCGCTCGATATCGTTGACGGGTGAGTTCACTGTTTGCACTCGGAGATCCGGCCCTGGTGGCCACCCTGGTCGGCATCATTTTTGTCAGCGCCATCCTGCAAACGACAACGGGATTTGGCTTCGCCATTCTGAGCGCCCCCATTCTGACCGCGATCCTGGGTGGACCAGAGACCGTGAGCCTGATCATCATGTGCGGCACGGCCGTCGACATTCTTGTCCTGATCGCGCGCCGCCAGCAGCGCAGCGCCCCGGACTGGAGCGAGGCTGGTGTGCTGGTGATCAGTTCGATCCCCGGGTTGCTCTGTGGCGCGTGGCTGCTCACCGTGATCGCACCACGCGCACTGCTGATCGTGGTGGCCTGCGCCGTCATACTGGCCGTTGTCCACCGACTCTGGTCTCGTGTCCAGACGGGACGCGGGGGCACGGTGGGGCGCGGGTGGGGTGTTGTTGCCGGGCTCACCTCCGGCACCCTCGCCACCTCAACAACACTGGCCGGACCACCAACCGTGCTGTACCTGACCCGTCGGATGAGCGACCCGGGGCGCCTCAGGGACACCCTTGTTCTTGTGAACCTGCTCCGACTGCCGATCAGCGTTGGTGCCCTTGTTGTGACCGGCAGTTTTCAGATCCCTGCGGGTGTGGCCTGGCCCGTTCTGGCCGCGTGCGCCGGGTACCTGGTCGGGAGCGTGCTGTTCCGTCGCCTGAATGCCCAGCGGTACGACGTTGTGGTGCTCGCGGTGTTGACGCTGGCCGCGGCCGTCGCGCTCACGGTTGCGTTCCTCTAACGAGTGGGACGCAGCTCCCTGACGCGCGCAACGGCCTCGGCGGTGATGCGGGTGACGGTATCCCAGTCTCCAGCTTCGATGGCGTCGCTTGGCAGCATCCACGAACCGCCCACCGCGATGATGCTCGGGACGGCCAGGTACTCGTGCACGTTGCTCACGCTGATTCCACCGGTTGGCACAAAGCTGACGTCCCCGAATGGCGCTGCGAGCGCCGCGATGGCCTTCGCCCCACCGCTGGTTCCGGCGGGGAAAAACTTGACCGTGGTCAGGCCAAGCTCAAGCACTGCCTGAATCTCTGTCGCGGTTGTTGCTCCGGGCAGGACGGGAACGCCGTGCTCCAGGCTGCGCTCGACCACCGCCCTGCTGGTGCC
>JBQELM010000071.1:1370-8233 GCA_052103915.1 Mycetocola sp.
CGAGACGATGTAGTTGGCCCCGGCGGCCACCGCAGCGTCAACCTGGGCCGGGGTGATGACGGTTCCTGCCCCAACCAGGACGTCTCCGCGCTCGGCGACGGCACGGATGGCGTCGGCGGCGGCCGCGGTTCTGAAGGTGATTTCTGCAACGGGAAGACCGCCGGCAACAAGCGCATCAGCGATTCCGATTCCCTGCTCGACGGTGTGCGCCGATACGACCGGAACGATGGTGTGGGCTGCGAGCTGCGCGAGCGTGTCCGTCACTGTGACCTCCATTGGTTGAGTTCGCGTTTCCCACGCGAACGTAAAAGATCATATCATTGGGGCACCAGGTGACGACTCGGCTGTCCCAGCCGCGAAACGCCGGCAAGGACGCCCGCACACAGATCAGGAATCATGAAAATACTCGCGCTTGAGTCGAGCACAACCTCGGCCAAAACAATGCTGTTTGACACGGAAACCCAGGACGTTCAGGTGCGCACTCGCCGCTTTGATTCCGGGAGTGAGGACCAGGCCGTCCGCGACGCCGCGCACATTTTTACCCAGCTGATGGCCCTCGGCCGCGAAGCGGGAGCCGGCCACACGATCGACATGGTTGTGCTCTCCAACACCTATCACGGCTTTGGGCTGATGGGGCAGGACCTCACAGCACTGACCCCCGTCTACGAGTGGCCGTACACCGGGGCGCAGGACCTGTGCGCCCGGCTCAGAGCAGACGAGGAGTTCACCAGCTGGTTCTACAACCGGACCGGCTGCATGGTCAATGCCAGCTATCCCGCGTTTAAGCTCCGCCACCTCAGCGACAACGGCGCCCACCCCGAGGGGGCCCTTGTCATCGACCAGGGCAGCTACAACTTTGCCCACATGACCGGCAAAATCTGGACAAGCTTCTCACTCGCCTCCGGCACGGGACTGCTCAATGTTCACACCGGCCAGTGGGACACGGAGATCGTTGAACGGCTCGGCGTCACGGGCGTCCAATTCCCCACTCTCGTGGAGAGCGACACCCACGCCCCCATCAACGACGACGCCGCCACCCTGCTTGGTGTTCCCCGGGGCATCCCCGTGCTGATTCCCGGTCCAGACGGCGGCCTCAGCCAGGTGGGAGATCTGGCCGGAAACCCGGGAGACATGACGTTCTCGATGGGCACCTCCGGCGCCATGCGCTTTGCCACGGAGAACGTGTCCCTCTCCCCCGCCCAGAGCACCTGGGCCTACCGCTCACCGCTCGGCTGGTTGAGCGGCGCAGCCACAAGCGGATGCACCAACTGTGTCGACTGGGCGCGCGACAACTTCTTCGGCTCAGACACCGGCTTTTCCGAGATCGAGCCACAGCTCAGCACCGCCAACCGCGACCTGCCCACCTTCCTCCCCTTCCTGTTTGGCGAGCGCTGCCCGGGATGGCAGGATCAGCGCCGCGGCGGGTTTGTTGGCCTTGAGGTGGAGCACAGCCGGGTGGAGTTGTACCAGTCGGTTCTGCTTGGCATCGTGCTGTCGCTCTACCACTGCTACCGCGAACTAACCGCGATCAACGGAACGCCCCGGCGGATCATTCTGTCGGGCGGGGTGCTGTCCTCACCGTTCTGGACGCAGATGACCGCCGACGTTTTTGGCGTCACCCTTGAAGTGTCCTCGTTGCAGCACAGCTCAGTTGTGGGAGCCATCCGGATGGGGCTGCGAGCGGCAGGTGTGGACGAGGACCAGCCGGCGTTCCGCAGCTCCAACCCGCGGATCATCACGCCCAACCCCGAGCTCAGGGACCACTACGACGCGGCATTTGCCCGTTACCTCGACGCCTACAACCGAACACTGCCGGGACCAACGGAGGCCAACTAACATGCGGATCCTGATTACCCCCACGTCACTCAGCCGCGCCCAGGACTCGGCGGAGCTTGACCCACTGCGCGCCATCACCACGGATCTGGTCTTCAACCCACACGGGCGACCGCTCACCGCGTCGGAGCTGGTTGACCTCCTCCCCGGTGTTGATGCCGTCATTGCTGGCCTGGATGATTACAGCGCCGAGGTACTGAACTCCGCGCCCCAGCTCCGCGTGATCTCGCGCTACGGCGTCGGAGTCAACAACGTTGACCTGGCGGCGGCGGCCTCCAACAGCATCACCGTCACACGCACCCCCGGCGCCAACTCGGTCGCCGTCGCCGAGCTCGCCATCGGCCTCTGCTTCGCCGTTGCCCGCGGCATTCCCCGTCTGGATGCACAGGTACGTGAGGGTGGCTGGCCCCGTGCTCAGGGGATCGAGGTCACCGGCAAGACCATGGCCGTCATCGGCTGTGGGGCGATCGGGCGACTGGTCATCAGCCGGGCCGCGGGCATCGGTATGCGCGTTGTGGCATACGACCCGATGCTCAGCGACGACGCCATCACCGCCGCCGGTGCCGAGCCGGTGGGACTTGATGACCTGTTCCGCACAGCCGACGTCGTCAGCCTGCACGTGCCGCTGCTTGAGTCGACCGCACACATCGTGAATGCGGAACGGATTGCCGCGATGAAGAGCACAGCGATCCTGATCAACACCTCACGTGGTGGGCTGATCGACGAGGTGGCGGCACGCGCAGCCCTCGACGCCGGGCACCTGCACGGTGTTGGCCTTGACGCCTACGAGAACGAGCCGCCGAGGGATTCCCCGCTGGTTGGTCACCCGAGCGTTGTGTCGCTCCCGCACAGCGGAGAGCTCAGCGACTTAGCTACGCTGCGCATGGCCTCCGGAGCGTACGGCAACCTGGTCGACGAGCTGACCGGAACGGTCAGTGCGAATCGGGTTGAGGCGCCTGCTCGGTGACCTCACTCAGAATGACATCAAGGTAGCCAACACTGTGCTGTTCCGCCGCTTCGGAGTGCCCCGCCGAGATGGCCGCCGCGGTCATCACATGGTTGGCCGTGGCGTCGGTGTGCGGTTCGGCCGGGGTCAAACCGAAGCGCGCGCGCCCGGCAAGGACCTCGGCGATGGCCAGTTTGGTTGCGGCCAGCATGGCGTTTCCGCTCGCTTCAAGAATCAGGTTGTGGAACGCGATGTCGACCTCAAGGTAGGCGTCGCCGTCACCCAGGCCCTGGTCGGCCAGGTCCTGCAACTGCGCGGCCAGGTGGACAAGTGACGCACGCTGGCTGGCCGTTGCCCTGACGGCGGCCAGCCGGGAGGCAACCGGCTCAACGGCATATCGAAGCTCCGTCAGCTCAAGCAGTTGCTGCGACCGGTGCGGACCGGCCAGTCGCCAGCGAATCAGGGCGGGATCAAGGGCGTTCCAGTCCTGCATGGGCTGAACGGTCACACCCACCCGACGACGGGAGCTGAGCACACCGATCGACTCAAGGACCCGTACGGCTTCCCTGATCACAGTCCGTGACACTCCGTACTCGTGCTCGAGCCCGGCGAGTGTCAGGACGGCCCCAGCGGGGATCTGTCCTCCGGCCAGTCGGACACCCAAATCGTCGAGCACCGTTCCGTGCGATGCGTGTGCCACACGTGCCCCCTCGTTAAAAGTATGATCACAACTTGTAATAAGTACGATCATTGTGGAATGCTCTCATAAGCCTGCTGAGACTGACGCAGAAAACAGCGCCAGACCTCACAGAATTCTATCCCTGGTCGCAGCCGCTCCCCCGCGGTGACAACCACCCCCGCACATTCCATTTATCAACGGAGATCCACATGGAAGACTGGACCCAGACCCTGGGCGCCGGCCCGCTCCTGGCCATCGCTGCCGGAGCCATCGCGCTCATTCTTATCCTCATCATCAAGTTCAAGGTGCACGCGTTCCTGACGCTGGTGATCGTGTCCCTGCTGACCGCACTCGTTGCCGGTATCCCCGTCAACAAGGTGACAGAAGTCGCCGTCGGTGGCTTTGGCAGCACTCTCGGCAGCGTTGCGCTGCTCGTCGGTTTTGGGGCCATGCTTGGCCGGCTCATCGAGCACTCCGGCGGAGCGCAGGCCCTCGCCGACAAGTTTGTGTCAGTGTTCGGTGAAAAGCGCGCCCCGTTTGCGCTGGGTATCGCCTCGCTGATCCTTGGCTTCCCGATGTTCTTTGACGCCGGTCTGATCATGATGCTTCCGATCGTCTTCGCGATCGCTCGCCGCGTCTCAACGAACAACGTCCTGCTCTTTGGTATCCCCGCCGCCGCCGCGTTCTCCGTCATGCACGTTTTCCTTCCGCCGCACCCGGGACCGGTCACAGCAACCGAGGCGTTCCAGGGCAACCTCGGCATCGTGCTGCTGCTTGGACTCATCATCGTGTTCCCGGTCTGGTACGTCTCCGGTTACCTGTGGGGAAAGTTCGTCTCCACCCGCATCAAGCTGCCCGTCCCCGCACTGTTCGGTGACATCGACAACGACCAGCCGACAAACCCTCCGCGGGTCTCAACGATCATCTGGCTGCTGCTGCTGCCGATGGTTCTCATCTTCCTCAACACCGGCGTGAGCTCCCTCGTGAGCATCGGTGCGGTTGATGGAGAAAGCGGCTGGGCCAAGGCTGCGATCCTGATTGGCACCTCGCCCGTCGCCCTGCTGATCACGGTCATTGTGGCCACGATCGTACTCGGCTTCCGCCGCGGCGAAAATGGCACAGCTATTGAAAAGATCATCGACTCCTCCCTCGGTCCGATCGCTTCGGTTGTCCTCATCACCGGTGCCGGTGGAATGTTCGGCGCCGTCCTGCGCGAGTCGGGAATCGGCGGCGCACTGGCGGATGTCCTCGGTGACACCGGCATGCCCGTGATCTTTGCGGCGTACATCATCGCGGTTGTTCTGCGACTTGCCCAGGGTTCGGCAACGGTCGCCCTGGTGACGGCCGCAGGTCTTGTCGCACCCGCCGTCATTACAGGCGGTTTCAACGAGTTCCAGGTTGCCGCGATCATCCTCGCCACCGCAGCCGGTTCCGTCTTTGCCGGTCACGTCAACGACTCCGGCTTCTGGTTGGTCGGTCGCCTGATGGGCATGGACGTGAAGACAACACTGAAGACCTGGACGGTGCAGCAGACCATCGAATCGGTTCTCGCCTTTGTCATCGTCCTCGCCATCTACGGCGTCGCCTCGATCTTCTAGCCCCCCTCTAGATCCGGAGAATCATGGACCTCTTTAACGTCTCAGGAAAGCTCGCCCTGGTCACGGGATCATCCCGTGGCCTGGGGCAGGCCCTCGCCATTGCCCTCGCCGAAGCCGGCGCACGGGTTGTGGTTCACGGCCGCAACGCCGACGCCGTTGAGGCCACGCGCACCCGGATCGCCGAGGTGTCCGGCACCCAGGCCCACAGCCTCATCTTTGATGTCACCGATGCAACCGCCGTTGAAGCAGCAATGACGGAGCTGATCAACACGGTTGGCGTGCCGGACATCCTCGTCAACAACGCTGGCCTGCAGCGTCGCGCCCCCATCGCTGAGTTCAGCGTTGCCGACTGGGACGACATTGTTGCGGCCAACCTCAGCGGAGTGTTCTACGTCTCACGGTTCCTCGCTCCGGCGATGATCAACCGCGGGTCAGGAAAGATCGTCAACATCGGGTCGGTGCAGTCGCTGCTCGCCCGCCAGACCATCGCGCCCTACTCCGCAACAAAGGGCGGCGTCGCCCAGCTGACAAAGGGAATGGCCGCCGACCTGGCCAGGCACAACATTCAGGTCAACGCCATCTCCCCCGGCTACTTCGCCACCGAGATGAACAAGGCCCTGGTTGAGGACGAGCAGTTCAACAGCTGGCTCATCAACCGGACGCCTGCCCAGCGCTGGGGTTCGTTTGAGGAACTGCGCGGTGCCCTCATCTTCCTCAGCTCGGACGCGTCCAGTTTCATCTCCGGCCAGAACATCTTTGTTGATGGCGGCATGACCGCCGTCGTCTAAGCAGACACACCACCACAAAGGAGTGCGCTATGCGCGCAGCATTCATCAACGGTAAAGAGGACCTGAGCCTGCGCGAGACGCAGACCCCCGAACCCGGCGAGGGCCAGGTTCGACTGCGGATCGACTATGTCGGCATCTGCGGCTCAGACCTGCACTACTACTACGAGGGCGCCAACGGCGCATTTGTGGTCAAAGAACCGCTCATTCCGGGGCACGAGGTCTCCGGCCGAGTTGACCTCGACCCGAGCGGCGAGCTGGCCACGGGAACGGGTGTCACCGTTCACCCCGCGACCTTTGGCACCCCCTCCGACGAGCTTGAGGGCCAGCCGCACCTGTGGCCAAACGGCGCCTACCTGGGCAGTGCTTCAACCACCCCGCACACGCAGGGTGGTCTCAGCGAGTACCTGATCGTTGAGCGCAGCATGATCCGTGTCCTCCCTGACTCGCTTCCCATTCGTCGCGCCGTCCTGGCTGAGCCGCTTGCGGTTGCCCTGCACGGGCTATCCAAGGCCGGATCGGTAGAAGGCAAAAAGGTACTTGTCACGGGGTCTGGCCCCATCGGTCTGCTCAGTGTTGCTGCCGCGGTTGCCGCCGGCGCCGCGGAGGTCCACGCGACGGACGTGCTGGACGGCCCACTGTCCCGCGCAACGGAGCTGGGCGCCCACACCACCTACAACGTGACCCGCGACGAGATCCCGGCGTCAGCGTTTGACGTTGTTCTTGAGTGCTCCGGCGTCTCCGTGTCCGTCTCCGCCGCATTTGTGGCGGCCAAGACGGCGGGGACGGTCGTTCAGGTCGGCATGGTTCCCAATGAGCCGCGTCCGGTGAACCTTGCTCCCTTTATCTCCAAGGAGCTGCGGGTGTTTGGCACCTTCCGCTTTAACGACGAGATCGACGCCGCCATCACGCTGCTGGACGCGCAGCCGCAGATTGAGTCCGTCATCACACACGAAGTCCCCGCGGACAACACGGTTGAGGCGTTTGGCTTTGCCCGCGACTCGCAGGCCTCCGGCAAGGTT
>JBQELM010000072.1:0-8093 GCA_052103915.1 Mycetocola sp.
CGAAACCATCCTCATCCCAATCTTCACCACCGAATAGCCTGGCATCCTGCGTGCGAATCGCCGCTGACACTACCTGACGATCAAGGTACTGACGCTCGGCATCGGCGAGAATCTCCAAGAGAGATTCACCGTCTAGAGCGTCAGGTTTAAGGTGCTCGTCGCTGTTGTTCGTCTCCTCCGACGCGGACGTTCCAACCTCACCCTTATGCGCGTGTCCAGTCTCGCGTGTCTCGGTGACCGGAGAGTCTGCAGCAATGTCCCCGGTGGTTTCCTCTCCTCGCAGCGGAGGGGAGGCATCCGCCTTTCTCGACCAGTTGATATGTGTATTCGGGAAGACGTGGGCCACCGTGAACACCGGATGCCACACCGCGAGCGAGGCAAGGTCTTTGACAGACTTGGTTTCCAGGAATCTTTCGAGGCGAGGACGAATACGCTCATTTAGCCACTTGGCATGAACGAACTTAGATCCGAGGTGCGGATGCTTGCGCTGAAAGGAAAAGGCCGAGCGCCAGCTACCGTCTTTCACGGCATGATCGTGAGTGACAGACAAACTTCTGGCCCGCCGCAGATTGCGAGCCTGCTTTCGATGTCGATAGGCGACGCGAATCGCCGTCTCGGACGGCCATGCTGCTGAATACGCGAGGTCAGAGTCCAAAAGTTTTCGAGCAAAGCCCCACAGGTCTGTACTGCCAGTCAGTGAAGTCGTCAATAGAAAGTGCACCGATGCCGAACGGAACTGAGCGGCATGCGTTTTCACGCTTCGCGCTTTGGGCGCGAATCGATGTCGAGGCGACCGGCGGTTCATGGTCACAGCCTACTGGCGCTTACCGATCCGATCACGCTGAGCATGCACGGTTTCATAGGAGAAAGAAGCGCCGAGGTGGGCCATGAAGCCATCCACGACCCGAGGCCGTATCAGAGACAGGGCGATAGCAGTTGCACTTTGCGTCCCACCGACGCAGCCTCGACGTGTCCGCCAGATGCAGGGTCGGTACGTGCTCGCGGCATGTGTGGGATTGACTCTCCGCTCACCCCAAAATCACCCCGAGGACGGACGAGGGGTCTCAGGGACACCTGTAGGCCCCGAAAAACCAAGGGAACGCCCGATCAGAGCACTTTCACACGGAAGAGGTCATCGGTTCGAGTCCGGTATCGCCCACCACCCAGAACCCCTGCTCCGGCGGGGGTTCTGCTGTTTTTAGTGCAGGTGCACGTGCAGAGATCACCCCTAAACATCGGGGCCGAGACCGCGAGGGCCCCGGTCATAGCGGCTACCCCGGCTAGCTTTTTGGCACTCACTCATCACCAACTGCCACAGCACAGGCGATTCCACGCAATCGCGGGTCTACGGACATGAATCGACTCCCGCGGGGTTGCACATCGTTGTTGGCTATCGTGGAGACGAGGTTTGCCGCGTTGACAACCTGAATCAGCGAACGGCACAGATTGTGTTCAGGGAGCCTGCCGGTTCCCCTGTTGGTAAAGAAATTGCCCGGTTCTTTGCGACGATCAAAAAGACCGAAGCGTATTGATGAGGGCAGGCGTCCTCTCAACAGCTGAATACGGTATTTTCCAGATTCCACACGAGTTGAGTCGGGCCCTTCGAGTGTCGAAGCCGCACCATGAAGGCGCTCCCCCAGAGGGTGCAGACAGAAGGCGTTCAAGGCCCCACCCACGGATGAGTTCCTGGTCAGCGAGTACGAGCATTCAATCCGTCACCACGGGGAGCGAAAAGCGTAGCGCCCGTCGACAAACACGTCGATATAGCAAGCGCCACCATCGACATACTGTTGGGCTATAAAACGCACCGACACAATATGTTTTTCTGCAACTCCCACCTCGACGTCAAAAACATTGGGCATCACAATTCCGAAGTTTCCGCCACTGTCAACCACGGTCACTCCGTCCACGGTTATCGTGACCCGGTTGCGAAGGCCACCGACGTTCACGCCGATGTGGTGTATCTCGTTAATACCAACAGGGAAAGTGAAGCTTGTGGCCATAGCCATCAGTCAACCATAAGAGCCCAGACATAATTGGCAGTCGAGCTAACGGCATGCGGACTGGGCTAAGCCCCAGCGATCGCGGTTCACATCATGGTGCAGAACCACCTGGGCCCACCCTATTCGTCCGCTGACACACGATCACCTAGACAGCGGACGTCCAACCGTATCGTGAGGCGAGTCGCTGAGCCACGACGGCAAAGACCTCTGATTTCATTGCGGCGGCCTCGCGGCGAACGCCGCCATCCCTGACAACAAAAACACGGTCGAGGACAGCCCAGCTTGGCCTCCCCTGCGAGTCCCAGTCCCCTACTCCAACCGGCACGTAGTCAGGACCGCCGCGCTCGTGTGAGGTGAGCGAGATCGCCACGGAACGGTCACCAGATAGCTCTGCCACAACCAGAACGGGACGGTCCTTTCCACGACCATCGCGCTCCTCAAACGGGACCCAGGTCCAGACGACCTCACCGGGATCAGGAGCTCCATCCCGTTGCGGGCGGTATCCGATGGCAACGGTTCCAAGCGATCGCGGATCGGCCTCCACTGTTGCCTGCTCCCCCGCCTGCCCAGGTGAAACCGCTGCGCCGATGCCCGCAGACGACTCGCGTCGCTGAGAAACTCCTGCCGGTCCACGCGAGCGGTCGGCCGAGCTCCCCCGTCTGCCGGACGCATCGGATGAGCGCTTTCCGGACGACCTCGGTGCACGGGAGCCCGTCCGCGATGAGGAAGAACCGGGTGAGGCGAGTGCCTCCAGAATCGCCCGAAGGATCACAAGAATTCGCTGCATCCAAAAACTCTCCGCTGTGCCCCCCGCCCGGACCGGCGGGGGGGGGGTTTTGCCTCAGCAATCCGCCCCACAGTGACCATCTGACCCGAATCAGACGCGGTCCAGCGCGTAGCCCTCCTCGCCGTGAACCGAGGTGTCAACACCGGCGAGCTCGTCCTCGCTGGTGATGCGGAAGCCCATCGTCTTCTGGATGACCGTACCGATGACCCAGGCAACAACGAAGGAATAGATCATGACGGCGATCACCGGGATCACCTGGACGATCAGCTGCTCAACGCCACCGCCGAGGAACAGTCCGGTCTCGGTAGCGAAGAAGCCGAGGAAGACGGTACCGATGAGACCACCGACGAGGTGGATTCCGACAACATCAAGCGAGTCGTCAAAGCCGAACTTGAACTTCATTTCAATCGCAAGCGCACACACAGCACCGGTGATGATTCCGAGAAGCAGTGCCCAGCCGGGAGCCAGGTTGGCACAGGCGGGAGTGATGGCAACAAGACCCGCGACAGCACCGGAGGCGGCACCAACGGACGTGGCCTTACCGTCCTTGAACTTCTCAACGATCAGCCAACCGATGATGGAGGCGGCCGTCGCACCAACGGTGTTGATCACGATGAGGCCAACGCCACCAAGCTCGTTGGTCCACTCTGCACCGGCGTTGAAGCCGAACCAGCCGAACCAGAGAATCGAGGCACCAAGCATGGTGAGCGGAACGTTGTGCGGCTTCAGAATGCCCTTCTGGAATCCAACACGCTTTCCGAGCACCAGAGCCAAAGCCAGAGCGGCCGCACCGGCGTTCAGGTGGACAACGGTTCCACCGGCGTAGTCGATGACCTCAACACCCGACTCCTCGCCGAACAGCGTGGTTCCGAGGTTGGCGATCCAGCCCCCACCCCAGACCCAAGCGGCAATCGGGAAGTATGCCAGCGTTGCAAAAAGACCGGCAAAGAGCATCCAGGAGCCGAACTTGGCCCTGTCAGCGATCGCACCGGAGATCAGCGCGATCGTGATGATCGCGAAGGTCGCACCGTAGGTGACACCAAGAAGGTCAACATTCTGCGACTCTCCCCCCGCCATCGATGCCAGACCGAAGTCACTGAACGGGTTGCCCGCAAACGCCCAGGTGCTGTCAACGCTTGTCATGTTGTAGCCGTAGAGGATCCAGAGGACCGACACGAGGCCCAACGCTCCAAAGCTCATCATCATCATGCTGATGACGCTCTTGGCCTTAACGAGGCCTCCGTAGAAGAATGCCACTCCGGGGGTCATGAACAGCACAAGTGCTGTTGCGACAATTCCCCAGGCGATGCTGCCGGTATCCATATCGGTTCCTTCGGGTCGAGGGTCAAACTGAGGCGAAACTCCCGGAGGAGATCCCGCACTCGAAGCTTGCCGCTCGAAGGTTTCCGAAACGATGTGCCCGTGTTTCCCTGCTGTTACGAGTCGCTCCTCCACGTAACAGAGGTGTTTCGTGCCCCCGTGAGGGGGCACAGAACACGGTCAGCAGCCTGGACAGCCGCGACTAGTCGGATTGGCCAGAGGTCAGAGCCAGCATCCGTGAGATCGATCTCAGGTACTTCTTGCGATACCCGCCGGCCAGCATGTCCTCACCAAATACGGTGTCAAGCGGAACACCAGTGGCGACAATCGGAATCTGGGCGTCGTAGATTCGATCAATCAGCGCAACAAGGCGCAGAGCCTGCGTTTGATCACTGAGGGGATGGACCCCACGCAAAGCAACCGCATCAACGCCTGCGATGAGCGCGCTGAAACTTGACGGATGCACGCGAGCGAGGTGCCCCATCAGGTCGTCAAAGTTATCGTCCGAGACGACACCTCCCCCGGGTGCCACCGCGGCGAGTGCTGCGGCAACGGAGTCATCATCCGTCACAACGGCATGCCCCGTCACGCTCCGGCGCCTGTAGTCGATCCCATCAATCCGCAGGGTCGCGAAGGTGGACGACAGCGCCTGAATTTCTCTCAAGAAGTCAGCGGCGGCAAATCGGCCTTCACCCAGTGCATTGGGCGGAGTATTTGATGTGGCAGCGATCCGCGTCCCCGACTCGACCAGTTCGCCGATCAGGCGGGTCATCATCATCGTGTCGCCGGGGTCATCAAGTTCAAACTCATCAATGCACAACAGTGCAGAGCCGCGAAAGGCATCGACGGCACCGCGATACCCCAGCGCTCCAACAAGGGCCGTGTACTGAATGAACGTGCCAAAGTACTTCCGCTTTTCCGGCATCGCATGCCAGGCAGCCGCAAGGAGGTGCGTCTTACCCACGCCAAAACCACCGTCAAGGTAGAGCCCCGGCTGAGACTGCACCACCTTTTTCCGCGAAAACAGCCCACGTTTGACCGGCTGTGGCCCACGCACGAACTCGCGTAGCGCGTCACGGGCGGCTGCCTGAGAGGGGTATGCGTCGTCAGGGATGTAACTCTCAAAGGATGCGGACGCAAACTGTGGCGGGGGCGTCAAACGTGCGGTCAACTCGGCGCCGGTGAGGGTGGGGTTCCGGTCGACCAGGTGGACCGAGTTGGTGAGGAGTTCCGACGTCACGTCAATCCTTAGCTTGAGAAAGAGAAGGCAAACCACTTGACGGCGGCATTGCCGTAGCTAGATTACTTCGTCCCGGCCGACAGCTTTACTCTGACCAGCCAATCGGTCACCGTGGCCGTCCAGAGCTCCCGCTGGTCGTTCCAGATCCGCGTGTGACGCGCCACAGAAAAAAGACGTGTTGTGACCAGGTCAGGACGCCGCCTGGCCAGCTCTGCCGACGGCTCCGCGGGAACAAAGCCATCGTCTGTGCTGTGCAGGATGAGGACGGGGACGGTTATCTCCCCCGCACGGGCAAGCATGTTGAGTCCCGCTCCGTCCGCCCCCGGCCAGCGATGTGGCGCTGTTCCTCTCAGACGCGTGAGCGCCGCACGACCAACCAGACGAGGAAGACGATTGAGCGTTGCTTGGAACTCAAGAACGCTCGACCACTCCACAACGGGAGAGTCAAGGACAAGTCCTCGGATGAGTTCACGGTGGGAGGACTGAAGAAGAGTCTGGAAACAAATAGCTCCACCCATCGACCACCCCATCAGCACAATCTCGGTTGCGCCCCGGGAGACCGCTACCGCGAGTGCAGCGTCAACGTCCCGCCACTCGGTTGAGCCCAAGCCGTAACGACCATCTCTACTTGCAACACCGTCTTCGTCGTTTCGATACGACACATAGAGTGCGTTGTACCCCTGCTCGTGCCACAGCGGCGCAGCACGCAAACCCTCCTCTTTGCGGGCCCCTCGCCCGTGGACCACAACCACCCAACGAGTGGACCCCGGAACGGTGACGCACCAGGCCGGCGCCGGCCCAAGTGGCGTTGGGACGTCAATCAGCTCACCAGCAAGGCCCGCGTCCTCCGGGCTGAGATAGAAGTAGGCGCTGAGCAGGTAGCCGGAACCCTCCGGGGGAACGGCGCTGTCCTCCAGACGCCGAATTGCGTCTCCACCGCGTATCTCGAGAAGATCACCAACGCCAAAACGCCGCCCATCCCGCGTCACGAGTGCATAGCGACCGGGGTCAGTAATCTCCGAACCACCACGGAGCGTGACCGTACGACCGCCGCTTAAGTCTTCCCCCGTGCCAACAACGCTGACACCCCAGACGCGTTCGGGTTCGGGGCGAACAACCCTCGCCGCCATCACTCGGACAATGACAATAAAAAATGCCAGCGGAAGCAGGAAAACACCGAGCGCGATAGAACACCACACCAAGGCGGTGCGTTTGGCGGCGTGGCTCGTCTGGTTCATCTCTCCCTCACCTTAGTCTTCAGCTGTGGCTGAACACTCCGAAGATTCCGACGTCCCCGTCGAGTTTGCGCGCGCACGAGCGGCAATCCGTTCGGCAGACATTCGGACGGAGCTCCGGGTCAATGAGATCCCTGCACCGGGCAATCTTGCCCCCTACGCCATCGCGTTTGCCGCAGATGTTGGAGATGCAGGGCACGGCACCGATTCCTCCGACGGGACAGGACGTTTTGTCCTGCTCTACGACCCGAATGAACCGGAAGCCTGGGACGGCCCCTTCCGCGTGGTGTGTTTTGCGCAGGCACCGCTGGAGACGGAAATTGGTCTTGACCCGTTTGTGGCTGAGGTCGCCTGGTCATGGCTGGTAGATGCCCTGAGTTCCCGGAATGCCCGGTACGCGCACCCCAGCGGGACGGCCACAAAAATCATTTCGACCGGTTTTGGCGAGCTGGAGAGTGAGCCAGATGGCGCGCAGATTGAACTTCGCGCCTCCTGGTCACCACTGAATGCTGATGTCGGTTCGCAGTTTGAAGCCTGGAGTGAGCTGCTGTGCATGCTTGCTGGGCTTCCGCCCACATCAGAAGGAGTGACGCAGCTGCGTCGCAGAGGAGCACGATCGTGACAAGCAGAACGGTGATCAGCACCGTTGACGAATTTTTGAATGCGGTAGAAACAATTCGTTCCGGCGAGGGACCGATCGCCATCGACGCCGAACGCGCGTCCGGCTATCGCTACTCCCAGCGCGCCTACCTCATCCAGGTTTTCCGCCGAGGCGCTGGATCCTTCCTTTTTGATCCGCCGGCAATCGGCGACATGACCGCGCTTGGCGAGGTTGATTCCACGGCCGAATGGGTGCTGCACGCTGCATCCCAGGATCTTGATTGTCTGAGAGAGGTGGGAATCAACCCGGGTCGCCTCTTTGATACCGAGCTGGCTTCGCGCCTTCTAGGCCTGCCGCGCGTTGGCCTTGGTGCCGTGGTTGAGTAGTTCCTCGGAATCCATCTGGCCAAGGAACACTCGGCTGCCGACTGGTCAACGCGACCCCTGCCCGACGCGTGGCTGGAGTACGCAGCACTCGACGTTGAGCTGCTGGTCGACCTGCGTGACAAGCTCGCGGCAGAGCTGGATTCCGCGGAAAAGTCAGCCATCGCGGCGGAAGAGTTTGAGGCCGAACTCACCAAGCCTGCCAAGGCTCCCCGGGCCGAACCCTGGCGACGCCTATCCGGAGTGCACGCGATTCGTGGCCAGCAGAACCTGGCGGTTGCACGCGAACTCTGGACGGTCAGGGACAAGCACGCGAGAGGAACCGATACCGCGCCGGGACGTCTCATCCCGGATAGCTCAATCATCGCGGTGGTTAAAGAAAAGCCGCGGACAAAGGCCCAGCTTGCCGCGATGACCACGTTCCGCGGCCGAGCCAGCCGAACAGAACTTGAGCGCTGGTGGAACGCCATCGAGGCGGGCAGAGCAAGTACTGAGCCGTTTGCTCCCCGCGTTCCGGGAGAAAC